>NZ_JBMDJL010000018.1:0-145294 GCF_057809175.1 Pseudomonas sp. FG43 | reverse complement strand
AAGGCGCACCTGCCCAGACTGTGTGAACGTAGCGCCTCTTGATTCCCAAAAAAAAGCCCGGCCAAAAGGCCGGGCCAAAGAGGCGCAAGCCTCAGGCTTGCTTATCGCGAATCCCGCAATTGATATCGGAAACGATCTGTCCGTCGGCCAGCTTGATGATGCGGTCGGCCAGCTGGAAGTACTGATCGTCATGGGTGATGATCAGGATCGTCTTGCCGCGTCGCTTCAGGTCAGGCAGCAGTTCCTCGTAGAAGAACCGTTTGAACGGTGGGTCCTGGTCAGCAGCCCACTCGTCGAGGACGTAGACCGGACGGTCTTCCAGGTAAGCACAGACCAGCGCCAGGCGTTTCTGTTGTCCATAGGAAAGCGCCTTCAGCGTCGAATAACCGTGCCCTTCGATCTTGATCTTGTCAGCCAGCCCCAGGGTCGTCAGGTACTTCTGCGCCAGCGCGCTGCTTGCTTCCTTTTCGTCCGGACCAATCAGGCGGTTGAACAGATGGAAGTCAGAGAACACTGCCGAAAACATATCCCGGTAGTCGCTGCGGTTCTTGTCGGTAACGTCGACACCATCGATCTGCACATGGCCCTGACGCGGGATATAAAGACCGCACAGCACTTTGGCCAGGGTACTTTTACCGCAGCCGTTGCCGCCGACGATATAGATGAGCTCTCCCGCATGAATGTCCAGATCCACAGGCCCCAGGGCGAACCCCGAACCTGCATCGGCATTCTGATAATCCATCTTCACGCCCTTGAGCGAGATGGTATCCCAGGCTTTTTGCGGGAAGTGCAGCAGCTTGGGCACTTCCGCTTCCACAACCTGTGGGTGCTTGTCATTGATACCAAAGCCGAACTCCGCCAGCCGGCTGCTTGCAACACGCCCCTGGGCCAGGATCGGCATGGCAGTCACCAGCAGAGAGAGCGGCCCCATGATGTAAAGCACGGCCAGTACGCTGGCAGTCAGTACGGCCGGATCCAGAGCTGCCACTTTAGGTGCGGCGAACAACAGGCAGCCCAAAAGTACCGACAATGTCAGTTGCCCAACGTTGTCACCGGCCGTGAACCAGACACGTTCGATGAAGTTGAAACGCGCCACCCGGGTTGAGGAAGCATCAATGGCCGAGCGACTGAACCAGTTGCGGCGAATACGATTGAGCTTCAGCTCCTTGAGGCCGAACACCAGCGCATGGGTGTATTCGTTGAACGAGGTGAATTCGTCACGCACCCGGCTCGACACCTTTACGCCACTGCTGAAGAAATACAGATAAAGCACCACTCCCGCGAACATCAGCGACAGCGTGACCGCAAACACCACCCAGGACAGGTAGGCAAGGTAAGCGATACCGAACAGGAATACCGTCGTCTCGACCAGCACGGTGGGCATCACGACCAGCGTGGTATTGAGTTGGGGAATGTCATTGGTGAGCATGGTCAGCACATTCGCCGGCCCGCGCTTGTCCACTTCTTCAAGGGGAGTGCGCAGAATCTTGCGGCACAGCGCGATGCGCAGCCTCGTCATGATGTGCATGCTCGCATAGGCCGGAAAGAACGCTGCGGCATTGCGAAAGACGAACGCCACGACGCTCAGGCCGATGAACCAGTACAGCACATGGGTCCGTGAACCCTCCATATGGATCGCCTGGTTGATCACGTTGACCACTGCAATCGAAGCGACCCCGCTGATGACACCGGTCACCAGAGTGAAAAGGGTCAGCCAGGGATGGCTGCGCCATAACAGGCGCATGATCGAACCCGGACTGGGCTTTTTCTCTTGCTCGTTGCTCATTGCTCAATATCCTTGCATGGACGGGCCAGATGGCAGTACCGATTACGAATCGCTGGTGCATGAACGCTCCAGCTCGTTCGGGAAAAACAGTGAAAGATCAAAAGCCAGTGTACGGACGAGACGGCTCGCAGCTGTCCCGGACTCCGAGTACAAGCGTCAATCATTTGCGTGGCCAGATGGCGTCTCGCGTGGTCATCTCGCCCATGGCCACTGCGATGACCCTTGGCTCTTCATAGGGGTCGCGCGCATGTGCAGCGAGCATGTTGTCGAGCATGACCAGATCACCCTTCTGCCACTGGAACCTGACCGCACAGGCCTCGTAGGCTTCGCCGACCAGGGCCATGACTTCATCTTCGATAGGGCTGCCATCGCCGTAGCTGACCATGCGCGGCAGACGGTCTTCACCAAACATGTCGAACAGGTCTTCGCGCATTTCCTCACCCAGGCAGAACGGGTGATGCAACTGGACCTGATTGAAGAAAGCCGCCTGCCCGGTGACCGGGTGATGAATGACCGCCGGACAATGGGTGTGGATTTGCAGGGTGTCGGCATCCAGCCACTCGAATGCCGTGCCTTGCTCGCGGCAACGAGCCTCTGCCACCTCGGGCCGGTCGGTGCCGAAAAAGCTCTGCCAGCTGGGCTCTACACCTGAGGTAAAGGTACGGATATAGCGCAGCGCCTTGCGCTCGAATGTATCGACCACTTCGGCAGGCAGTTGCAACAGCATCTGGCGAATGTCCACCAAGGGTGTCGCACCGCCCACTTTCGATGGCAGCTCACAGTAGAACCATTGCTTGCGCGGCCAGCTTTCCAGGTGCGAGCTTTCATTGTGATAGAGGATCATTTCCCGCTCGGGATAAGGTGTCGAGCGATACACATTGCGCCCGCCCTCCTTCTTCGGAAGATCACCGTATCCGCCGTGCAATCCCGGGGACAATGCCTCGGCGAAACTCTCGAACAAGGGCACTGTATCGAGACCGAAACCCCGGAACAGAATCGCCCCGTGCCGGCACAGCAACGCTTCGATGCTTTCACGGTTTTCGGCGGCCCAGGCCAGCGGCTCCAGCCCGGCTTCGACGGGCTCGATCACTACTGGCAGGCTGCTTTCAGGGTCCAGCAGCGACAGGCGCACCTTTGCGTCGCTACGGCTGTCCGGCCAGCGCAACGGCTCGGTAATGTTCGCCTGCAAACCGGCAGGCGACGCGATGGTTTCAAGGTTCATGCATAACTCCCGGGCGATGGGTATCGAGGGTCGCGCCTGATCGAGAAACCTCCCGTACCGGCACGCTTTGCGCCAGCATGTAAGCATCGCCCGATACGCCTGTCTGTCACCGCAATCGGGGACATTACGGCCCCCGCAGCGCGTCACCAACTGTCCCCATTTCCCTCGACAGACACCCTTGCGGGTTCGGTGCTGAAATGCCTCCGCTGCGCAGATACGAGCGGTTCGCAAGTACCTCACACTCTTCGGTACGGGCTGCAGAACCTGGTTTCCGAATGCGTCCAGCGCACTGCAACTTGTGATCAAACAGGAGTGTTATTCATGCCGATCAACCCGACTGGCAAAGGGGCAGACAAGCTGTCAGCCCCACTGCGACCCGGCACCTTGCTGCACGAATTGTTCAGTGCCAGGGCCAGAGAATTTCCCGAAAGAACAGCGCTATCCGATGAAACCCGAGCCGTCAGTTACGCAGAGCTCGACGCAGCGTCTTCGTCGCTGGCAGCCAGCCTGCGCAAGCGCGGCGTCAAGGACGGCAGCCTGGTCGGCCTGTGCCTGGAGCGCGATGTCGATCTGGTCATTACCCTGCTCGCCATCCTCAAGGCCGGTGGTGCCTATGTTCCGGTCGACCCGGCCTACCCTGCAAAACGCATCGAGCACATCGTTCAGGACAGCGGCCTGCAACTGATCGTCAGTTCCCGTGACTTGTGCAGCATTCCCAAGACGCCTTCGCTGCAAGTGCTGCTCCTGAACGAGCTGCTGGCAGAAAAGAACCCTGGCGAATTCAAGGCCAGCAGCGCCGATGCGTCTCAGGCTCCGGCCTACGTGATCTACACCTCGGGCTCCACGGGCGAACCCAAAGGCGTACTGGTAACCCATGCCAACGTCAGCAGCCTGCTGGAAAGCACTCAGCGCATCTACCATTTCACTCAAAATGACATCTGGTCGATGTTCCACTCCATCGGCTTCGACTTCTCTGTCTGGGAAATCTGGGGCGCGCTCGCTCACGGTGGACAGGTCGCCATCGTGCCTTACGAAATCTCCCGCTCGCCTGAGACCTTCAGAAAGTGGCTGATCAGCAATCAGGTCACTGTCCTGAGCCAGACGCCATCGGCCTTCCGCGGTCTTGACGAAGCAGATAGCCAGGCCAGCAAGCGTCTGTCGCTGCGTTACGTGGTATTCGGCGGCGAAGCATTGCCCGCCACCGTGCTGCGTCCATGGGTCGAACGTCATGGTGACGCGCTGCCAGCCCTGATCAACATGTATGGCATCACCGAAGCCACTGTGCACACCACCCACAAACGGGTACGCGGCCAGGACCTCGAAACATCGGCTACCGTATCTGTCGGCAAACCGCTGGATGGCTGGAGCCTGCACCTGCTGGATGAAAAACAGCAGCCGGTGAACACAGGCGAAATCGGCGAGCTGTATATCGAAGGCGCCGGGCTGACCCTGGGCTACCTGAACCGTCCGGGCCTGACGGCCGAACGCTTTGTCACCCTGCCAGGCAGCGGCATCCGTGCCTATCGCACCGGCGACCTGCTCAAGCTCGACGAGCATGGCGAATACCACTACGCCGGGCGTAGCGATCAGCAACTCAAGGTTCGCGGCTTCCGTATCGAGGCCGGCGAAGTAGAAGCGTCCCTGCAGTCGAGCAAGAGTATCTCCGCCAGTCACGTTACCGCGTACGACTACGGTCAGGGCGATTTGCGTCTTGTGGCCTACGTCGTTCCCGCCGATGGCTCACAGACCGTGACCCAGGAACTGCGCAGTGAACTGGCGGCCCTGGCCGCACAACAGTTGCCGGACTACATGCGTCCCTCGACTTACATTGGCCTGGCGGCACTGCCGGTCACCGCCCACGGCAAGATCGACAAACAGCAACTGCCTTCGCCGCTTGAGCACGTCAGCGCCATAACCGACCAGGACAACCTGTCGGAGCAGGAACTGCATGTACTCAAGGTCTGGTCCGACGATATCGGCCTCAAGGGCATTGGCCTGAACGACGACTTCTTCGATCACGGCGGCACCTCACTGGCCCTGATCCGTTCACTCAGCCTGCTCAAGGCTCACTACAAGGTTGACCTCAACCCTGGCGTCCTTGCGGACGGAGCCACAGCCAGGATCCTTGCCAACAGCATTCGTACCTCCCTTGCCAAAATCGATCAGGGCAACCTGTCGGAACAGGAGCTGCATGTACTCAAGGTCTGGTCCGACGACATCGGCCTCAAGGGCATTGGCCTGAACGACGACTTCTTCGATCACGGCGGTACCTCACTGGCCCTGATCCGCTCACTCAGCCTGCTCAAGGCTCACTACAAGGTCGACCTCAACCCTGGCGCTCTCGCGAATGGAGCCACTGCCAAGATTCTTGCCGACAGCATTCGCACCTCCCTTGCCAACGCCCATTGACCGAAAAGGAACACGCACATGTCTGAAACAGCAATCAAGCGATTCCACCTTTCCAAGGAGGAACGCGCCACATTCGAGAAGAACGGTTTCATCGGCCCTTTCACAGCCTATGACCAGGATGAAATGAAGGAAGTCTGGAAACGCCTTCGCCTGCGCCTGCTGGACCGCAGCCATGCGGCCTATCAGGATCTGGACGCGATTTCCGGCGGCACCAACATCGCCAACTACGACCGCCACCTGGATGACGACTTCCTGGCCTCCCATATCGGCTGCCCGGAAATCTGTGACCGCGTACAAAGCATCCTCGGCCCGGATGTACTGTGCTGGCGCACCGAGTTTTTCCCGAAATACCCTGGCGATGAAGGCACCGACTGGCACCAGGCAGACACCTTTGCCAACGCTTCGGGCAAGCCGCAGATCATCTGGCCTGAAAACGAAGAGTTTGGCGGCACCATCACTGTATGGACGGCCTTCACCGACGTGAGCATTGCCAACGGCTGCCTGCAGTTCATTCCCGGCACGCAGAACAGCATGAACTACGACGAAACCAAGCGCATGAGCTACTCGCCGGAAACCTCCAACTCGGTGGTCAAGGACGGCGTACGCCGTGGTTTCTTCGGCTACGACTATCGCCAGTTGCAGATCGACGAGAACTGGAAACCCGACGAAGCCAGCGCTGTGCCCATCCAGATGAAAGCCGGCCAGTTCATCATTTTCTGGTCGACCCTGATGCACGCCTCGTACCCGCACAGCGGCGAAAGCCAGGAAATGCGCATGGGCTTCGCGTCCCGCTATGTACCGTCCTTCGTCCACGTCTACCCGGATTCCGATCACATCGAGGAATACGGCGGCAAGATCAGCCTGGAAAAATACGGCGCGGTGCAGGTCATCGGTAATTCCACTCCTGACTACAACCGCCTGGTGACTGAAACCACTCGCGGCAAGAAGTTCAGGGAAGACTGAGTCATCGGTAATCGAGGCGGCAGGTCACCACACATGTCTGGTAAGGAGCGTTTAACCATGTCCAACTTCACTGACGCGGCGACGCGCCTGTGCGAGGCAGTCAGGATGCTCCGGCATCTGGCGACCAACCTCCCCGAACCGATTCGTATCGGCTTCCTCGGGGCCGAGGATGATCGTTCGATCATCGCCGGCCCCGGCGTAGCAGCAACACAGAAGGCGGTCAGCCTGGTTTTCGAACGCCTGGGCGTCCGACACCTGGAATACTGCCACGATGCCATTGCGCAACTGTCCTCTTTTGAATTGTTCATCAGCAGGAAAATCAGTGCCGCGCTGGATTTCAACTATGAGCTGTTTGGCGTTGCCGAACCGGATCCGGCGCAACAGATGCTGATCCAGGATTTCGACTTCAGCCCTCCTCTGCCAGGCATCGCCCGATCAAGCCTGATCACCCGCGACGGTGTCCTGCTCAATACTTACGCCAGTGCCAACCGGCAACTGGCGCCCATCGTACTTGCACTGCCGTGCGGCCTGCCTTTCGAGCTGTGCCGCGAATGGTTCCAGGCGCTGGGCGAACGCTACTTCGTCATGGCCTGGGAAACCCGCGGGCTCTTTGGGGCCTGTATCGACTTCGATCGTCTGGAGGTAGATGCCGACGCTCAGGTTGCGGACCTGTTCGCAGTCATGGATCACTTCGGCCATGACAGCGCACACCTGATGGGGATCTGTGGCGGCGCAGCGATCGCTTTGTGCGCAGCCGCCGCCAATACTGAGCGCGTTCGTTCGCTGAGCCTTTGGCACGGTGATTACAACCTGGCCGATGACAATCTGCGCACAGCTCATCAGCGCAATTTCGAGTGGCTGATGGAAGCCGCCGCAGCCGACCGTAACGAAGCTGCAGATCTGCAGATGCTCTTCGTCGATCAGGCCACGCTGGTCACTACTCCGGAACCCATTGCCCACGTGGCCCTGTTTCCGTACACCAATGCGGAGCTGTTCTACCGCTACTCGAAACTCAATGATGCACTGAACAAGACTGACCTGAACGTGCTGCTCGACCAGATCGTCGTGCCGGTGCTGGTGGTGGCTGGCGACAGCGACCAGACCACGCACATCGGTGGCTCACGGCATATTGCCCAGACTATCGACGGGGCACGCCTGCATGTTGAAGAAAACGGCAGCCACCTGGCGTTTTTCGAGCATGCCCCGCGTTCGTGCGCTACCGCGTTTCGCTTCATGGAAGAACTGGAAGAACCCGCACTGATTTAAATCGGAAATGCATCCATGCAGAATGCGAATTCATTCGCGAGAAGGCATTCAAAACGACATATTTCTGTCTGCCCTTCGCGAATGAATTCGCTACGCCTCAATCAGGCCTGCCCCACCATATGCTGCTCGCGATAGAACTCCATATACATCACTGTCCTTACACCATTCGATGCATTGACCGCAAAGTGATCGAGTGAGCCATCAAACACCACCAGATTGCCGTTGACGCTCTGGCTGAACTGGCCATTGACGTTCAGGTAGTTGTAGTTCTGCCGGGTCGGCGCATCGATGGTCAGTTGCATGTGCAGCAAGCCCTCTTCCCAGGTCCCGCCATGGGAATGTGTGCCCAGGAACACATTGGGCTCCAGGCGCAACAACGCACACAGTTTGATGCCTGGCGTGTTGCTCAGCAGCTCCAGGGTGCGAGGCATCTTTTGCTGGGCAAACGGGATGGGCTGGTCGTAGGCCACCAGCGCGTATTGCGTCCAGTTGGTCATCAACTGGTCGTTGTCGCCCCACCCCCAGAGCCAGCCGTACTCGCCGCCGTTATTGACGTGCTCGGTCAGTTCCTCGAACAACTCGGTGATGGACTTGTTCACGCGATTTATTTCCAGGGTCGGCGCATCCAGAGCCTGAAATTCATCGCGAATCACTTCCCAGTTTCTGGCCAGGTTTTCAAGTTGCGGGAAACGGCTGGCTTCATAAAACGATGGGCGCATGGCACCTCCTTCATCAGCAATTACTGGAAGACCTTCAAGGTGAGGTCATTTGCCTTTCGCCAGGCGAATGCAAGGCGATCAAGCCATTTGGCCTGCGCCACCATGGGCTGTCTGCCACCGTATTCGGGTACACCGATCCACCCGTGCTGCGCCTGCTGTTTGTCCCCACTTCCGGCGACAGACAGTCCAGAACCGATCCTCTAATTTCCAACCATTGCTCCCCGGAAGCGCCCGGTACCCAGGCACGGGATGGTTTGCTCGATTGCGCATTCTTCTCTCGAAAAGCCGGTTCACCGACTGCGACCGCCGAGACGACTTTTATTGATCGAACCTCATGATTCGTCACGCCGATGGGTAATGTCCGCATTGCAGCCTGCCTGCCCACCGCCCGTAGACGAGCCTTCACTGACTGCGCAATACAGGTGATCCAACATGGCCTCGTCCACTCCCCAGGTGCTTGAACAAGAAACCCCGGCGTACGGGCTCGCCTCCGTCCAGCAAGGTATCTGGCTCGATCAGATGGCTCATCCCGAGTTGCCTTACTACAACATAGGCATGGCGATGGAGATCCGTGGCGAGATCAATGTCCCGCTGTTCGAGAAGGCCATCCAGCTGGTTGTGGAACGTCACGATTCCCTGCGCCTGAGTTTCGATGTACAGGACGGCGTCGCCTGCCAGCGTGTCCTGCCTCGGGTCGATGTGGCATTGGAAGTGGTGGATCTCTCCGGCGAGCAGGACCCGGAAAAAGTCGCCAGAGCGTACCTGCAGGAAGAGTTCCGCCGCCCCTTTGCGTCGCTGACCGGTGTGCTCTGGAGTGTTCGTCTGGTGCGTTGCGGGCCACAGCTTTATTACTGGCTGACCCGCTATCACCACCTGATGACCGATGGCATCAGCGTCATGCTGATGGGGCGCGCAGTGGAGCAGGCTTATAACGGCCTGCTCATTGGTGAAGACGATCCGGCCCAGGGGCCATCCTATCTGTCCTTCCTCGAAGAGGATCGCGGCTACCTGGAATCGAGTCGTTTCGAGCGGGACCGGGCGTTCTGGCAGGAAGTCTTCGCCGAGTTGCCACCGCCGCTGCTGCAACAGCGTTTTGCAGTCCCTGGTAACGGCGTTGCACCCAGCGCCCAGGTGCAGACGATGATGCCGCGCAAACTGTTCAACGAACTGGCCGAGTTCGCTACTGGCCAGGGTCTGTCCCTGGCTCACGTGTTCATGACGGTGATCAGCACCTATTTCTGTCGCACCACGGGCGTAGACTCCATCGTGATCGGCATGCCGGTCCACAACCGTACCAATGCCCGGCAAAAGGCGACCGTGGGTATGTTCTCGTCGGTCAGCCCGATCCGTCTGGAAGTCGATACCCAGGCTTCGCTTATAGACCTGATGCAGGTCACGGCAGGCCAGTTGCGCCGTTGCTATCGGCACCAGCGCTTTCCGATTGCCGAACTCAACCGCACCTTGAAGCTTGCCCAGCAAGGTCGTCGGCAGCTTTTTGACGTGTCGATTTCATTTGAAAGCCTCAATGGCGACGCGACGCTGGGCGGTCAGGAAACCGAGATTTTCACCCAGGACAACGGTTACGAGCGTTTGCCACTGGCAATCTTCGTCCGTGACTACCATGCCTCAGACGATGTTTATCTGGACTTCAACTTCAACACCGCCTTCTTCACTCAGGAAGAAGTCCAGGTCATTCAGGGCCGCATGGTGTCGATGTTTGAAGCTCTTATCGAGCACCACGCGCTGCCTGTCGCGCAATTCCCGATCATGCCGCAAACCGAGCAGGACCGCGTGCTGCACACCTTCAACGCCACACAGCATGACTACCCTCGCGATGAACTGATCCACGGGCTGTTCGAGCAGCAGGTCGAACGTACGCCTGATGCGGCTGCGGTCAGCGACCATAACGGCCGGTCGTTGAGCTACGAGGCGCTTAATCAGCGTGCCAACCAGTTGGCCCATCAACTGATCAAGCAAGGTGTAACACCGGATGCCCGGGTCGCCGTGGCCCTGCGCCGTAGCAACGAGCTGGTGGTCGCGCTTCTGGCAATCCTCAAGGCCGGTGGCGCGTACGTGCCGATAGACCCGGACCTGCCGGACAATCGCCGGGACTATATGCTCGACGACAGCGCACCGGTGGCGATGCTGACCTCCGAAGCCCTGCTGGATAACGTGGCACGGGCAGACATTCCCGTGCTGCTGGTTGACGAAGACATCGACCACTCCGCGTTTCCGCACACCAACCCAGACCCGGCATTGCTGGGCCTTCAGGCCACCCATCTGGCTTATGTGCTGTACACCTCAGGCTCCACCGGCAAACCCAAAGGTGTGATGAACGAACACCGGGGCGTGGTCAACCGCCTGCTATGGGCACGGGACGAATACCGAGTCAATGAAACCGACCGGGTGCTGCAAAAGACGCCTTTCGGCTTTGACGTTTCGGTCTGGGAATTCTTCCTGCCGCTGCTGACCGGCGCTCATCTCTACATGGCGCGCCCTGGCGGCCATCAGGACCCAGCCTATCTGGCCCAGGTAATGCGCGAACAAAACATCACCCTGTTGCACTTCGTCCCCTCGATGCTGGAAGTGTTTCTGGAGCATGGCGACAATCAGGGTTTTACCGCCCTGAGCCGCGTGTTGTGCAGTGGCGAAGCCTTGCCTCGCAGTCTGCAGAAACGTTTCGAGGAGCAACTGGCGCCGGTCGAGTTGCATAACCTCTATGGCCCGACCGAAGCCGCCATTGACGTCACATCCTGGCAGTGTCGCCCGAGCGACGAAGGCGACAGCGTGCCGATTGGCCGGCCTATCGCCAATATCCAGATCTATATCCTCGATCCCCATGGCCAGCCAACACCTGTGGGTGTTGCGGGTGAAATCAACATTGGTGGCGTGGGCGTTGCCCGTGGCTACCTGAACCTGCCTGAACTGAGCGCCGAACGCTTTGTGCGTGATCCGTTCTCCAGTGACCCGCAGGCTCGCCTGTACAAGACCGGCGACCTGGGCCGCTGGCTGGACAATGGCGCGGTCGAGTACATCGGCCGTAACGACTTTCAGGTCAAGATCCGTGGTCAGCGTATCGAGCTGGGCGAGATCGAAGCCAAGCTGGCCCTGCACGAGGCCATCAAGGAAGCTGTGGTGCTGGCTCGCGACGAAGCGTCCGGCGAGAAACGTCTGGTGGCCTACTTCACCTCGACCAGCGACTCGCCGCTGGATATCCGTGAACTGCGCGACCACCTGCACGCCCAGCTTCCCGCCTATATGGTGCCTGCCGCTTATGTCGGCCTGGAAACCCTGCCGCTGACTGGCAACGGCAAACTGGATCGCGGCCTGCTGCCAGCACCGACAGCAGACGACGTGATCAGCCGTCGCTATGAAGCGCCTCAAGGCCAACTGGAAAACGCCCTTGCCGAGTTGTGGCAAAACCTGCTGAAAGTCCCTCAAGTGGGACGTGAAGACCACTTCTTCGAGCTGGGTGGGCATTCGTTGCTGGCCATTCAACTGATTTCCCAGATGCGCCAGCAACTGTCCATCGAGTTGGACCTGGCGGAGCTGTTTGCCCACCCGACACTTGCGGATCTTGCGCAGATTGCGGCAAGCGCAGGCAGAAGCAGCCTGCCGGACATCACGCCGGTTGACCGTGAAGCAGACCTGCCGATGTCGTTCGCCCAACAGCGCCTGTGGTTTCTGGCGCAGATGGAAGGTGCCAGCGAGGCTTATCACATGCCGGCGGGCTTGCGCCTGCGTGGCACGCTCGACGTTTCAGTACTGCAGAGCGCGCTGGACCGTGTGGTCACCCGCCATGAGGTATTACGCACCCGTTTCGTGCCCCATGCCAGTCAGCAGGCGGTGCAAGTCATCGATGCCGAGAACATCGGCTTTACCCTGAAACGCATCGACCTGTCGGGCCAGGCAGATGCAGAACAGCAGATGCAGGCCCTGGCCCATGAAGAAGCTCTGGCACCTTTCGACCTGGAGCGCGGCCCGCTGGTGCGTGGCACGCTGATTTGCCTGGGTGAAACCGAACATGTACTGCTGGTGACGCTGCACCACATCATCTCCGATGGTTGGTCGATTGGCGTGCTGACCCGTGAAGTGGCCGCGCTCTATGACGCGCTGCGTCAGGGTCATTCCGACCCATTGCCGCCTCTTGCGTTGCAATACGCCGACTACGCCGCCTGGCAGCGTCGCTGGCTGACCGGCGAGGTGCTGGAGAAGCAAAGCCGCTACTGGAAGGAAACACTGGCCGATGCGCCAGCACTGCTGACCCTGCCAACCGACCGGCCACGCCCGGCGGAACAGAGCTATAGCGGCGCCAGCTTGCCGGTGGCCTTTGACGAAGAGCTGACCCAGGCCCTCAAGACGTTGGGGCAACGTCACGGCGCGACCCTGTACATGACCGTAATGAGCGCCTGGGCCGCCCTGCTCAGCCGCCTTTGCGGGCAAGACGAAGTGGTGATCGGTTCACCCATGGCCAACCGGACCCGTTCCGAGGTCGAACCTTTGATCGGCTTCTTCGTGAACACCCTGGCGATTCGTGTCGACACCTCGGGACAACCCGATGTCGGATCGCTGCTGGCACGGGTCAAGGCCCAGACCCTGGCTGCCCAGCGTCATCAGGATCTGCCTTTCGAGCAGGTCGTGGAAATCGTCAATCCGTTCCGCAGCCTGTCCCACACCCCGATCTTTCAAGCCATGCTCAGTTGGCAGGACACCGGCGTCGGCCAGGCCGAACTGGGCGAATTGCTGCTTGAAGACCTTGGCCTGTTGAACGATATCGCCAAATTCGACCTGTCCCTTGACCTGGGTGAAACCAATGGCCGCCTGAGTGGCAACCTCGAATACGCCACCGCCTTGTTCGATGAAGCCACAGCACAGCGCTATCTCGGTTACTTCGAGCGCATTCTGCGAGCGATGGCCGACGACGACCGTTCGGTGGTTGAACATATCGAACTGCTCGACGCCAGCGAGCGTCAGCGGGTGCTGCAGGATCTGAACCCCACCCGCACAGCTTACCCCCACGACCGGACCATCCATCGTCTGTTCGAGGATCAGGCCAGCGTGCGCGGCGATGAGCTGGCAGTGGCTTTCGAGGGCCAGCGCCTGAGCTACAGCGAACTCAACCGGCAGGCCAACCGCCTGGCGCATCACCTCATCGGCCTGGGGGTTCGACCAGACGACCGGGTGGCGATCTGCGTAGAGCGCAGCGCCAGGATGGTGGTCGGTTTGCTGGGTATTCTCAAGGCGGGCGCGGCCTATGTGCCGCTGGACCCGGATTACCCTGAACAACGCATTGCCTACATGCTGGAAGACAGCGCGCCCTCGGTGCTGGTCAGCCAGCACGAGGTCCTGGGGCGCGTGCCGCAGTTGTCGATCCCGCTGGTGCTGCTGGATGAGCCCATCGAGGGCCGCGATGACAATCCGTTCGTTGCCGACCTGAAGCCTGAGCATCTGGCTTATGTGATCTACACCTCCGGCTCCACCGGCAACCCGAAAGGGGTCATGATCGAACACCGCTCACTGGTCAACTACAGCCTCGATGCGGCCCGTCTGTTCGAGCTGAGCACCCGCGACACCGTGTTGCAGCAGAACACCCTGAACTTCGATCTTTCCATCGAAGAAATCTTCCCGGCCATGTTGGCTGGCGCGACCCTGAAACCGACCCGCAGCCTGTTCGGCACCCGGCAGGATGACGATGAACCCGTCGCGACCATGGTACACATGACCGCCGCCCACTGGCACACCATGGTGGGTGAATGGCACCTGAATGCCGAGTTGGCCACAAGGCAGTTGAAAGACGTGCGCCTGATCAACGTGACCGGCGATGCGCTGTCCGCACAAAAGCTGCAACAGTGGGAAACCATCCGCCCGGCCCATGTGAAGCTGGTCAATACCTACGGCCCGACCGAAGCGACGGTGTCTTGCACTGCCGCCTATGTGCAGGGTTCTGCCGACGATAGCGAAGCCAGCGGCAATGCCACCATCGGCACACCCATGGCCAACACCCGGATCTATCTGCTGGACGAGCAGCAACAACCCGTACCGTTCGGTGCTTCGGGGGAAATGTTCATCGGCGGCGATGGCATAGCCAGAGGCTATCTGAATCTGGAGTCCATTACTCTGGAGCGTTTCCTGGCAGACCCGTTCAGCGATCAGCCTGACGCCCGCATGTACAAGACCGGTGACCTGGCCCGCTATCTGCCGGACGGACGTATCGAATATCTGGGCCGCAATGACTTCCAGGTCAAGGTGCGGGGCTTCCGCATCGAACTGGGAGAAATCGAGGCCCGTCTGGGCAGCCTGCCGGGCATCAAGGAAGCGGCAGTGATTGCCCGCGCCGACAGTGCAGGTGAAAAGCGTCTGCTGGCCTATGTCGTTCCCCGTGACGGCCAGAGCATCGAGGCGTCAGAGCTGCACGCGCAACTGACCCCGCTACTGGCTGAATACATGATGCCCGCTGCGTTCGTGAGCCTGCCGGCCTTCCCGTTGACCGCCAACCGCAAGCTGGACCGCAAGGCGCTGCCCGAGCCCACCGCCGAAGCCTATGCCAATCGCGCACACGAGGCGCCCCAAGGTGCCACCGAAACCCTGTTGGCGCAGGCCTGGCAAGAAGTGCTCGGCATTGAAACCGTAGGCCGTAACGATCACTTCTTTGCCTTGGGCGGGCACTCACTGAAAGCCGTCAGCCTGATCGAGCGTTTACGTGAGCAAGGGTTGGTCGCCGATGTACGGGCCGTGTTCAGTACACCACTGTTGCGGGACATGGCCACAGCCATCGAGGGCGGCAACGACTCGCTGTTCGTCGCCCCGGAGAACCTGATTCCCGATGGCTGCACGGCGCTGACGCCGGACATGCTGCCGCTGGTTCAATTGAGCCAGCAACAACTGGACACCCTGGCCCAGCGAGTGCCGGGCGGCGCAGCGAATGTCCAGGACATCTACCCGCTGGTGCCATTACAGCAGGGCATTCTCTATCACCACATGCTGGGTCACGAGGGCGACGCCTATCTGGTGCGCTCGCTGATCGAATTCGACGACCGCACCCACCTGGATGCCTTTCTCGACGCCTTGCAGCAGGTCATCGACCGCCACGACATCCTGCGCAGTTCCGTTCAGTGGAGCGGCCTGCCACAGGCGGTGCAGATCGTTCAGCGTCAGTCCACCTTGCCGGTAGAGACACTGGCACTCAAAGGCCACTCGACAGCCCTTGAACAACTGCAACGGGCAAGCGACCCGCGCCATCTGCGCATGGACCTGACCAAGGCACCGCTACTCAGTGCCCGGATCGTCCAGGACCCGCAATCCCGGCGCTGGCTGCTGGCGTTGCTCGATCATCACCTGATCAGCGACCACGTCAGCCTTGCGATCATTCTCGAAGAAATCCAGACGATCATGCAGGATCGCAGTGATCAACTGCCGGTACCGATGCCTTACAGGGATTTCGTCGCCCAGACCCTGGCCAGCACGCCCGAGGTTCACGAAGCCTATTTCAGCGAACGTCTGGCAGTAATCGATACACCTACCGCCCCTTTCGATCTGCTCAATGTGCAAGGCGACGGAGCCGACGTCAGCGAAATCAGCCAGTACCTGGAACCGGAGCTGGCCCACGCCATCCGCGAGCAGGCCCGCCGCCAGGGCATGACTCCAGCAGTGCTGTTCCATGCAGCCTGGGCGCAGGTTCTAGCCCGCTGCACCGATCAGAGCGACGTGGTGTTCGGCACTGTGGTGTCGGGCCGTCTGCAAGGTTCGTCCGGCTCCGAACGGGCGCTGGGGGTGTTCATCAATACCCTGCCGGTGCGCATCAGCCTTGCCGGGCAAGGTGTCCGCGAACTGGTCAGCGAAGTGGCCCGGGATCTTGGCCAGTTGCTCGGTCACGAACAGGCCTCGCTGGCGCTGGCCCAGCGTTGCAGCGGCGTACCGGCGTCTCTGCCGCTGTTCACCACCCTGCTCAACTATCGCCATCAGACCGATGGTGGATCTCTGGCCAATGACGAGGCCGTACTGCAATGGAATGGCGTGCGTTTCCTCAGCAACGAGGCACGCACCAACTATCCGATTGAAGTCGCCGTGGCCGATGAAGGCCAAGGTTTCTCACTGACCACCCAGACAGCCGCCGGTGTCGATCCGCAGCGTGTTGCCAGCTATTTCATCCAGGCTGTCAGTACGCTGGTCGACGCTTTGGAACAGACGCCGCTGCGTCTGGCTGACACCCTCGACATCCTGTCCGAAGCTGAACGCCAGCAGGTACTGACCGGTTTCAACCAGACTGCCATCGACTTCGGTACGCCAAGACCCTTGCAGACCTTGTTCGAGGCTCAGGCGCTGACCCGACCGGATGCCATCGCTCTGGTTTTCGAGCAACAACAGCTTACCTATGCTCAGTTAAACCGCCGCGCAAACCAGTTGGCCCAGCGTCTTCTGGTACACGGCATTCAGCCAGAACAACGGGTCGCCATCTTTGCGGATCGCGGCGTCGAGATGATCGTGGCCCTGCTCGCGGTGCTCAAGGCCGGCGGCGCTTATGTGCCAATCGACCCCAATCACCCGGCTGATCGCATCGCCTTTATCCTCAAGGACAGTGCCGCCCGTTTGCTGCTGTGCCAGAAGACCCTGACTCCTCACCTGCCTGCAGCTCGCTATTGCCCGGCGCTGATCCTGCTCGATGAGCACGACCCGGCAGTCATCGATGACGATCCGCAGTACGACGAGAACTTTGACCCGGAATCCGTGGGCTTGAGTGCCGAGAACCTGGCTTATGTGATCTACACCTCCGGCTCAACCGGGCAGTCCAAGGGTGTGATGGTCGAACACCGTTCGGTGTTCAACTTCAGCCACGTCATGGCGCAGACCACCCACGCCCATTGCCCACCACAGGCCAATATCGCGCTCAATGCTGGCTTCTACTTCGACATGTCCATCAAGGGCATCGCGCAACTGTTCTTCGGCCATCGCCTGATCATCATTCCACCGCTGATCCGGGCCAGCGGCCATGAACTGCTGGATTTCCTTGAGAAACATCAGGTCCATGCCTTCGATTCCACGCCATCACAGCTGGATACCCTGCTGGCGGCTGGCTTGCTGGAGCGTCGCAGCTATCAGCCAGTCAGCGTCCTGCTGGGTGGCGAAGCCCTGAATGCTACAACCTGGGACAAACTGCGCCAGAGCCAGAATATCCGCTTCTACAACATGTACGGCCCGACCGAATGCACGGTCGATGCCTCTTTGGGCCTGATCAGCGAGCTGGGCGACCGCCCGAGCATCGGCAAGCCGCTGTCCAACATGCAGGTGCTGGTACTCGACAAGCGTGGTCAGCCAGTGCCGGTGGGCGTGACCGGGGAGCTGCATATCGGCGGTGCCGGTGTGGCCCGCGGCTATCTGAATAACCCGCAACTGACTGCCCAGCGTTTTATCTCCAACCCGTTCTCCAGTGATAAGCAGGCACGCTTGTACAAGACCGGCGACCTGGGTCGCTGGAAAGCCGACGGCAGCCTGGAATACGCCGGGCGTAACGACTTCCAGGTCAAGATCCGGGGCTTCCGTATCGAACTGGGCGAGATCGAAAGCGCACTGCTGGCTTCTCCAGCGGTGCGTGAAGCGGTAGTGATTGCCCGTGAAGACAACCCCGGCGAAGCTAGCAGCAACCGGTTGGTGGCTTATGTCTGTGGCGAGCCGACTTCTGCCGAAGAGCTGCGGGCACGTTTGATCAAGCGCTTGCCGGAATACATGGTGCCCAGCGCCTTCGTGCAACTGGACGCCATGCCGCTGACCGCCAACGGCAAGCTCGACCGTCGCGCCCTGCCCGCTCCGGGCCAGGACTCGCTGGCAAGCCGGGCCTATGAAGAACCGCAGGGTGAAGTGGAACAAGCGATTGCCAACATCTGGCAGGACTTGCTGCATGTGGAGCGAGTCGGTCGCAACGATGGCTTCCTGGAGCTGGGCGGCCACTCGCTGCTGAGCGTTCAGTTACAGGCTCGCCTGCACACCGAACTGGGTGTTGAAATCGACCTGCGTACGCTGTTCGCCCAGTCCTCGCTGCAGGAACTGGCGGCCTATGTCGCCCAGGCCGATCAATCCCGTTCGCAACCGATTCCTCTGGCAGACCGCCAGCAAGCGTTGCCGGTGTCCCTGGCCCAGCAGCGTCTGTGGTTCCTCGACCAACTGGACCGCAACGCCAGCGCTGCCTATCACATCCCGGCACTGCTGCGCCTGACCGGCAAGCTGGACCGCGCTGCTCTGCAACGGGCGCTGGCCAGGATCGTGGAGCGCCACGAAAGCCTGCGTACCACCTTCGAGCGCCATGGCACGCAAGTGCAGCAGCATATCGCGGCGCCAGGCAGTGGCATCGTCATCAGTGAAACCACCGTCACCCATCCAGTGGACCGGCTCACTCTGCAACGCATGGCCGAGGAAGAAGTGGCCAAGCCTTTCGACTTGGCCAAAGGGCCGCTGGTCAGGTCGCATCTGGTCATCCTGGGCGATGACGAGCATCGGCTCTGGGTAACCCTGCACCACATCATTTCCGACGGTGCTTCGCTGGGCGTGCTGATCGACGAGTTCAGCGCGCTTTACAGTGCTTTCGCCAAAGGCGAGACCGATCCGCTGCCTTCTCTGGCCATCCAGTACGCCGACCATGCCGTCTGGCAGCGGCAATGGCTGTCGGGCTCACGCTTGCAGGCGCAGAAGGATTACTGGCAGCAACACCTGCAGGGCGCGCCTACCCTGCTGGAACTGCCCACCGACCGCCCTCGTCCACTGGTCCAGAGCCATGCAGGCGGCCAGTACAACGTCGCGTTGCCCACTGAACTGACGTCGGGGCTTCGTGCCCTGAGTCGCCGCCATGGCAATACCCTGTTCATGACTCTGATGGCGGGCTGGGCAGCGTTGCTGTCACGCCTGAGCGGACAGACCGACATCGTGATCGGCACACCGGTCGCCAACCGGCAACGCGAGGAAACCGAGTCGCTGATCGGCTTCTTCGTCAATACCCTGGCGATCCGCGTACGGCTGGACGACGAACCGACCGTCACGCAACTGCTTGAGCAAGTGAAAGCCAGCACGCTGGGGGCTTTCAGTCATCAGGAACTGCCTTTCGAGCATGTGGTGGAAACCCTGAACCCGGCTCGCAGCCTGGGCCACAGCCCGGTCTTCCAGAGCATGCTGGCGCTGAAGAACGGCGACGCCGAACCTGCCCTGCAACTGCCGGGGCTGACGCTGAGCGCCGAGGACTACGAGCACCGCAGCACCCAGTTCGACCTGTCGCTGTCACTGACCGACGACGGCACCGACCTGACCGGCAGCGTGGAATACGCCAGCGACCTGTTTGACGACAGCACTATTGCTCGCTTCATGTCCCACTTCCAGACCTTGCTTGACAGTCTGCTGGGCAACGACCTGCAAGCGGTCAGCCGCCTGCCGCTGCTCAACGAGGAGGAGCGCGAGCAAGTGCTGCATGGCTGGAACGCAACCGAACGGCCATTACCGGGCAATCCCTGCATCCATGAGCTGTTTGAACAACAGGTTCGCAATCAGCCTGACGAACTGGCACTGATCTTCAAAGACCGGCACCTGAGCTACGCCGAGCTGAACGCCGAGGCCAACCGCCTGGCCCATTACCTGCTGGCCACCGGCATCCAGCCCGATGACCGTGTGGCACTGGCCATCGAGCGCAGCCCGCGCCTGATCGTCGCCTTGCTGGCGATCCTCAAGGCGGGTGCAGCCTATGTGCCGCTGGACCCGGCGTACCCTGCGGAACGCCTGGCGTACATGCTGCGTGACAGCGCACCGCGTGCCTTGCTCTGCGAGCACGGGGCCTTGCAGCGTCTGGGCGAACTGCCCGCTGGCCTGCAAGTGATTGCTCTGGATGACGAGTTCCAGCCCTGGAACACCCTCGATGACAGCAACCCGGATGCTGCTGCGCTTGGGCTGACGGCATCGAACCTGGCCTACGTGATCTACACCTCCGGCTCCACCGGTACACCGAAAGGCGTGATGCTTGAACATGCGGGCCTGCGCAACGAAGTGGCGGCAATCTGCAAGCTGACCGGCCTGGTCGCTGGAGAACGCTCGCTGCAATTCGCGTCGGTCAACTTCGACGCCTCTACCGAGGAGATTTTCGGCGCGTTGATCAGCGGCGCCACGCTGGTCTTGCGCAACGATGACTGGCTCACCTACGCCAGCAACTTCTGGGCCTTGTGTGCGGAAAACAGGTTGAGTGTGGTGAGCCTGCCCACGCGTTTCTGGCAACAACTGGCTCAGGACCAGAAGGCACCGATTCCCGAGCAGGTGCGCGTGGTGGTCATCGGTGGCGAGGAATTGAGCACTGAGGCCGTGCAGCAGTGGTTCGCACGCCCTGGCCATACTCCGAGGCTGCTCAATACCTACGGGCCAACCGAGGCGACCATCGTGACGACTGCGGCTGAAGTCCAGCCACAGGACACCCCGAACCGAAGCATTGGACGGCCATTGGACAATACCCGGGTCTACGTCCTCGACCGCCATGGCGAACCGCTGCCCACTGGCGTGGTCGGTGAGCTGTATATCGGCGGTGCCGGGGTCGCACGTGGCTACCTCAATCAGCCACAACTGAGCGCCGAACGCTTCCCGATCTGCCCGTTCGGCAACGATCGACAACGCATGTACCGCACCGGCGACCTGGGTCGCTGGTTGCCGGACGGCACCTTGCAGTTCCTGGGCCGTAATGACGATCAGGTCAAGATCCGTGGCCTGCGCATCGAGCTGGGTGAAATCGAAAACGCCCTCGCCGCCTGTCCGGGCGTGCGCCAGGCGGTGGTACTGGCCAGGGACGACACGCCCGGACAGGCCAGGGACCTGCGGCTGGTCGCCTACCTGTGCGGCGAATCACTGTCCGTGGAGCAATTGCGCGCGCAACTGCTTGAACGGCTCCCTGATTTCATGGTGCCCAGCGCCTTCGTTCAGCTCGATGCGTTACCACTGACCCCTAACGGCAAGCTCGACCGCCGCGCCTTGCCAGTGCCCGATCAGCAGGCCTTCACCAGCCGCCGGAACGAAGCGCCCCAGGGCGAAACCGAAACCGTGCTTGCCACGCTCTGGCAGGAACTGCTGGGGCTGGAAAAAGTCGGGCGCCATGACCGGTTCTTCGAGCTGGGCGGTCACTCGCTGATGGCCGTCACGCTGATCGATCGTCTGCGTCAATTGGGCCTGAACGCTGACGTGCGCAGCGTATTCACGGCGCCAAGCCTGCACGAACTGGCTGCGACCTTGCAGCACGGCAACGTATTGCAATTCGAGACACCGGCCAACCCGATACAGGCCGGTTGTACAGAACTGACCCCGGACCTGCTGCCGCTGGTGGAGCTAAGCCAGTCGCACATCGACCATATCGTCATGCAAGTACCGGGCGGCGCGGCCAATATCCAGGACGTCTATCCACTGGTGCCTTTGCAGCAGGGAATCCTGTTCCACCATCTGCTGGACCAGGAAGGCGACGCCTATCTGGTGCGTTCGGTCCTCGAATTCAGCGAGCGGGCAACCCTCGATGCCTTCCTGGAGGCGCTGCAACAGGTCATCGACCGGCATGACAGCCTGCGCACCTCAATACACTGGAGCGGCCTGCCGCAACCACTACAGGTAGTACAGCGCAACGCACGACTGACCGTGAACAGTCTGGACTTCACAGGCGACGACATTCGCGGGCAACTGGAACGCGCCACCGAGCCGGGCCGTCAGCGTATCGATCTGGGCAAGGCACCGCTGATCCACGCCCACATCACCCATGATGTAGACACACAATGCTGGCTGCTGACACTGCTTGACCATCACATCATCAACGACCATGTGAGCCTGGGCATCGTCCTCGACGAAATCCGCACGATCATGGACGGCGACGCAGCCCGCCTGCCTGAACCCCAGCATTATCGCGAGTTTGTCGCGCAGACCCTGGCCAGCCCGGTCGAACTGCATGAGGACTACTTCCGTCGGCGTCTGGCAGACGTGGACAGCCCGACTGCGCCATTCGACGTGATGGATGTGCAGAGCGACTTCCAGAACCACATCCTGACACTCGACGAAGACTTCACCCAGAGCCTGCGCACCCAGGCCCGAAGCCGCGGCGTACTGCCCGCGACGATCCTGCATGCAGCCTGGGCGATGGTGCTGGCACGTTGCACTTGCCGCGATGACGTGGTGTTCGGCACCGTACTCTCCGGCCGCCTGCAAGGCGGTGCCGGGGCGCAAAGTGCCGTGGGCATGTTTATCAATACCCTGCCGGTGCGCGTACAACTGGCAGGACGAAGCGTTCAGGGCCTGATCGGCGAAACTCATCAGGACCTGAGCGAGTTGCTGGGCCACGAACAGGCTGCACTGACCACCGCCCAGAGTTGCAGCGGTATCGACACTGGCCTGCCGCTGTTTACCAGCCTGCTCAACTACCGCCTGCATGCCCGGGCTGCCGAAGGGCTGGCGGACTGGCCCGGCATACGGGTGCTGACCGACGTCGATAACGGCGACTATCCGCTGTCGCTGTCGGTGGACGATTATCCTCAGCACCTGACACTCACCCTGCAAAGTGTGCCGGTCATGGATGCCCGGCGCATCGCCGACATGACACTCAAAGCCCTGAAACTGTTGGTCCAGGCACTGGCGGAAAATCCGGACATCGAGCTTGCCGACCTGGACCTGCTATCGGACGAAGAACGTCAGCGAGTGCTGGTCGAACTCAACCAGTCTCAGACGGCCTATCTGCAGGACACCTGCATCCACCAGCTCTTTGAAGCACAGGTGCTGCGCCAGCCCGAGGCGATTGCCGTCCGGGACCGCGAGCGGAACCTGAGCTATCAGGAACTCAACCGTCAGGCCAACCTCGTCGCCCACCAGTTGCTGGCCCAGGGTCTGCAACCGGACGATCGGGTCGCCTTGCTGCTGGAGCGTGGCCCGGAACTGATCATCGGCATGTTGGGCATTCTCAAGGCCGGTGGCGCCTATGTACCACTGGACCCCGATTATCCGGCCGAGCGGCTGGCGCATATTGCGACCGACAGCGCACCGAAGGTCTTGCTCAGCCGGGCTGGACGGCTGAATTCGCTGCCTGAGCTGTCGATCCCGACATTGCTGATCGATGCCGGGTTCCTGACCCGGAGCAACCCGGAACAGGAGCACAACCCGGACTTGGCGTTGAGTTCCAGAAACCTGGCCTACGTGATCTATACCTCGGGTTCGACCGGCCTGCCCAAAGGCGTAATGATCGAGCACCGCAGCCTGGTCAATTACAGCCTGGATGCAGCCAGCCTGTTCGAACTGACCTCGGACGATCTGGTATTGCAGCAGAACTCGCCGAACTTCGACCTGTCGGTCGAGGAAATTTTCCCGGCCCTGCTGGCAGGCGCCACTTTGATGCCGACGCAGGAGATTTTCGGCACTGACGGGCTGATCGGCGAAGCGGCTCCAACGGTGCTGCACATGACATCGGCCCACTGGCACAGCCTGGTCGGCGGCTGGCACCCACAACCGGAGCGCGCCCTGGCCTGCCTGGGCAATGTGCGGCTGATCAACGTGACCGGCGATGCTCTGTCGGCGCAGAAGCTGGAGCAATGGGCCAGGATCCGGCCGGCTCACACCCGACTGGTGAACACCTACGGCCCTACCGAGGCGACCGTATCCTGTACCGCCGCTTATGTGGGCGAAGCAGCAGGCGACCGGCCGATGGAAGCCTTGGTGAGCATTGGCAAACCCATGGCCAATACCCGTATTTACCTGCTGGACCCACACCTGCGCCCCGTGCCTTTCGGTACTACGGGGGAAATGTATATCGGTGGCCACGGGGTCGCTCGCGGCTACCTGAACCTGGAAACCGCCAATGCCGAACGCTTCCTGGCCGACCCGTTCAGCGACGAAGCCGATGCCCGCCTGTACAAGACCGGCGATCTGGCCCGTTACCTGAGCGACGGCAGCCTGGCGTTCATGGGCCGTAACGACTTCCAGGTCAAGGTCAGGGGTTTCCGGATCGAGCTGGGGGAAATCGAATCCCGGCTTGCCGGCTGTGCCGGGGTCAAGGAAGCGGCCGTCATCGCCCGCGAAGACGTGCCCGGCGAGAAACGGCTGGTGGCCTATGTGGTCGCGCAGGCCGGTCATGTCCTCAGTGCCACGGCATTGCGCGAAGAACTCGCGCCGCAACTGGCCGAGTACATGCTGCCCGGCGCTTTCGTGATCATCGATGCCATGCCATTGACCCCCAACGGCAAGCTCGACCGCGCACGGCTTCCAGCACCGGACCAGCAAGCCTTTGCCCAGCGCGCCTATGAAGCCCCGAGTGGCGAGACCGAGCAATTGCTGGCCAGCCTGTGGGCCGACCTGCTCGGTTTCGAGCACATCGGTCGTAACGATTCGTTCTTCGAGCTGGGCGGTCACTCCCTGACAGCGGTGCAATTGACCCTGCGGATTCGTGAGGAAACCGGCGTCGACATTCCTCTCAGAACCCTTTTTGAACAGAACTCGCTGATGGCTCTGGCCGACCACATCAACACCTTGCAACTGGCGCTGTACGACGCCGACGACCTGCTCGCGCTCGAACAGGAACTGGCTTTGCTCTCTGAAAGCGACCTGCTCGCTATTGTCTCCAAGGATGCCTGAATTGAACGACCGTAACGAAAGTCTCGACCAGTTGAAACGCGCCGCCCTGCTGCGCCTGCTCCAGCAACGTGGCGCCAGCCGTACCGAACGGGCACCGCAGGATGCAATCGAAGCGGCCGACCGCAGCGCCGCGCTGCCGCTGTCATTCGCCCAGCAACGCTTGTGGTTCCTCGACCAGCTCGATCACACCGCCAGCGTGGCCTATCACATGCCTGCGGCCTTGCGCCTGACGGGCAGTCTGGACAGATCGGCACTCAAGTCCGCACTCGACCATCTGGTGGCGCGTCACGAAAGCCTGCGCACGACCTTCAAGCAAGAAAACGAGCAACCGGTGCAAGTCATCGCCGCTGCCGACAGTGGCTTTGTGTTGGTGGAGCAGGATCTGCGTGAGCAGTCGCCCGGACAGGCACGCCTGAGCGCCACCCGGATCAGCGAAGCCGAAGCCGCCGAGCCTTTCGACCTGTTGGAAGGGCCGCTGATTCGCGGTCGCCTGCTGCAAGTGACCGATGAAGAACACCTGCTGCTGATCACCCAGCACCACATCATTTCCGATGGCTGGTCCATTGAAGTGCTGGTCCGGGAGTTCTCGGCGCTTTATGAAGCCTTTGTCGGCAACCAGCCGAACCCGCTGCCGCCCTTGTCGATCCAGTATGCCGATTACGCTGCCTGGCAACGTCAACGCATGAATGGCGACCTCCAGACACAACATGTGGAGTTCTGGCGTAATCACCTGAGCGGCGCACCCGTCCTGCTGACGGTTCCCACTGACCGGCCTCGCCCGCCAGTACAAAGCCATGAAGGCAGCACCCTGAAATTCACTCTGCCCAAGGAGCTGTCTCGCGCAATCGGTGCCTTTGCCCAGTTGCGCGCCGCAACGCCATTCATGACCCTGATGGCGGCCTGGGCCGTGCTGTTGACCCGCATCAGCGGCCAGCAGGACGTAGTGATCGGCACTGTCGCCGCCAATCGTGACCGCCAGGATGTACAAGGTCTGATCGGCTTCTTTGCCAACACCCTGGCGTTGCGTGTCCGTTTGCAGGCTGATCCGAGCCTGGATGAAGTCATGGCCCAGGTGCGCAACCTGATGCTGGAATCGTCGAGCTATCAGGACACGCCTTTCGACCTTGTGGTCGAAGCACTCAAGCCGCCGCGCAGTGCCAGCCACAGCCCGATCTTCCAGACCATGCTCTACACCAACGCCGGCAATGACGCAGAACAACTGCGCCTGCCGGGCCTGACGCTGGAATTCCTGTCTTCACGCCAGGAAGACACCCAACACGATCTGTCTCTGCACATTGACGAGGGCGGCGAGCAACTGGTGTGCAGCCTGTCCTACTCCACGGCGCTGTTCGACGTCTCGACCATCGAACGACTTTCCCGGCGCTTCGAGCGAGTACTGCGCTATTTCACCGATGCACCACAAACCCGGGTCGGCGCGCTGGACCTGGACCCGGATCTTGAACTGCCACAGGTACAGCCTGTCAGCCACGATGCTCTGGAAACGCCATTGTCCTGGCACCAGGAACGTATCTGGTTCGTCGATACCTTTGAAACCGGCTACCTGTATGCCGCCAACCCGATCTACCACAATATCCCGCTGTTGCTGGAGCTCAGTGGTGAAATCAATACCACCGCGCTGCAAACGGCCCTCAATGGCTTGATGGCTCGCCATGAAATCCTCCGTTGCCGGGTGCTCAGCGATGGCGCCAGGGCCTGGCAGCGTTTTGAAAAGAACGCCGCACTGCCCCTGAACTGTCTGCAAGCCGCAACCGGTCAATGCACCGCCGTTGCACTGGAAGATGCGACACAGCCGCTGCATATGGACGGTGGCGGTCTGGTGCGGGCGACGCTGGTACAAGACGGTACTCAAGAGGCCGTGCTGGCCATTACCGTTCACCACCTGTTGGCCGATCGGGCCTCGATGCAGATCATCAAGCGCGACTTGCTGGAGCTGTATGACGCGGCCTGCTCGGAGCGCGAACCGCAGCTTCCGGAACTGCCAGTGGCCTATCGCGATTTCGCCCAATGGCAGCGTCAGTTGCCTGCCGCCACCCGTGAATCCCTGCGTTCGTTCTGGGCCTACCAACTGCGCGGCAAGCTTCAGCCCATGGAGCTGCCTCTAAACCGTCCTCGCGCAGCGGTTCACGTATTTACACCGGCCACCCATGCCTTTGCCCTCACGGCCAGGCAGGTCAAGGCTATCGAAGCCGTTGCGCGCCGCGCTGGCGTTTCCAGCCAAAGCCTGGCCCTGAGTGCATTCACCGCCCTGCTGCGTCGCTATGCCGGGCACGACGAACTGGTGATCGGCACCACCGCTGCCTGCCGCGAAGACGTGGCCTTGCAGGACATGGTCGGCCCGGTCGGCAACCTGCTGGTGCTGCGCGGTGCCTGCGATGAAAACACCTCGCTGCAAGGCTTGCTGACCCAGACCTCGACAAAACTGGCTCAGGCCCACAAACACCGCTACATGCAGTTCGACCAACTGGTGCTGGCCATCAACCCCGACAAGGACATGAGCCGCACCGCGCTGTTTGATGTGCTGTTCAACTTCGAGCAGGCTCGCCAGACGCCTGATCAGGTTGCAGGCCTTGGAGTGCGTACCCTGGAAACCAACCTGGGTTACGGCAAGAACGACCTGCATCTGTTGATCGTCGCCAGCGAAGCGCAGTGGCAGGGTCATATGACCTACAACGCCGACTTCTTCGATCAGGACTTCATCGCGCAACTGATGCAGCATTTCGTGCGCCTGCTGGATGCTTTTGCTGAAGATGCCGAACAACCGGTGGATGACATCCCGCTGCTGGATGAACAGGAAAAACTCCTTCAGGCCTTGCATTGGAACGACACCGAAGCCGCTTACCCGACGGATGCAACACTGCACCAACTGTTCGAGGCGCAGGTGCTGGCCACACCGGAACATATTGCAGTCAACAGTAGCGAGGGTCAGCTCACCTATAAGGCCCTCAATGAGCGGGCCAACCGCCTGGCTCATCGCCTGCGTGCCAGCGGAGTCGTCGCGCAGGAATTGATCGCGATCCTGCTGGACCGCTCGCTGGACATGATTGTCAGCACCCTGGCCGTGCTCAAGGCCGGAGCAGCCTATGTCCCCATCGACCCGGCCTCGCCTGCCGACCGCATGGCCTACATTCTGAAAGACAGCGGCGCGCGCAAGATCATCGCACGGGCAGAGACAGCTGCATCCCTGGCAGACCAGGATCTTGAAGTCTTCGATCCCGCCTCGACGAACGGAGAGCGCATCACCGCCACAAACCTGGACAACCTGACGGCGCCGGGCCACTTGTGCTACGTGATCTACACCTCGGGCTCCACCGGCCAACCCAAAGGCACTCTGCTGGAACACCGCAACGTGGTGCGCCTGCTGCACAACAGCCGCAGCCCTTTCAGCTTCGGCAGCGACGATGTCTGGACACTGTTCCACTCCAACGCCTTCGATTTCTCGGTATGGGAAATGTTCGGAGCCTTGCTGCACGGCGGGCGTCTGGTGCTGGTGCCGGAACCCGAGCGCCGTGATCCGGCGCTGTTCCTCGACTTCCTCAAACGCGAGCAGGTCACGGTCCTCAACCAGACTCCCTCGGCCTTCCTGCCCTTGAGCGAAGCCGCGCTGGGACGCAAGGAAACCGCTCTGCACGCATTGAAATATGTGATCTTTGGCGGCGAAAGCCTGGAGGTGAACCGCCTGGGGGCGTTCCATGACGCCTTCCCCGAGGTGGCGCTGATCAATATGTACGGCATCACCGAAACCTGCGTGCATGTGACCTTCAAGCACATCAAGGCCGATGACATCAACGCCGGCATTTCCAATGTGGGACGGCCGATCCCGACCACCGTGACCTACGTCATGGATGGCAAACAGCGTCTGCTGCCGGTGGGCGTACCGGGGGAAATCTGTGTCGGTGGCCTTGGGGTCGGGCGCGGCTACCTGAATCGTCCGCAACTCACTGCCGAGCGTTTCATCGACGACCCGCTGCGCCCCGGTGAGCGCCTGTATCGCTCGGGTGACCTGGGCAAATTGCTGAGCAATGGCGAGATCGTACACCTGGGCCGCATGGACGCTCAGGTCAAGATTCGTGGCTTCCGTATCGAACTGGGCGAGATCGAGGCCAAGTTGCTGGCCTGCGAAGGCGTGCATGAAGTGCGCGTACTGGCCCGCGACGATGCCCGTCAGGGCAAACGCCTGATCGCCTACCTGATTCCCGAGCCGGGAGCCGTGATTGAAGTGGCGGCCCTGCGCAAGCAATTGGGCGCGACCTTGCCGGACTATATGGTGCCCAGCGCCTTTGTCAGCCTGAACGCTTACCCACTGACCGCCAACGGTAAACTGGATCAGGATGCCCTGCCCGCTGCTGGCGTAGATTCCATGTCCGAGCGCGGCTATGAAGCGCCACAGGGCACCACCGAACAGGCACTGGCGCAGATTTATCAGGAACTGCTGGGCGTTGAGCGTGTGGGGCGTCGTGACGGCTTCTTCGAGCTGGGTGGCCACTCGCTGCTGGCCGCGCAACTGGTGTCACGTGTCCGTCAGGTGCTGGGCGGCGAACTGATGCTGCGTGAGCTGTTCAGCCATCCTACCGTCGAAGAACTGGCCAGGGTCATCGGTGCGCTGGAACAGACCACAGTTGCAGAGATTCAGCCCGTGGACCGTGAGTCCCCACTGGTCCTGTCCTTCTCTCAACAGCGCCTGTGGTTCCTCGATCAACTGGACCCCAATGCCAGCATCGCTTATCACATGCCGGCGTCCCTGCAATTGCGCGGCGACCTGAACACTCAGGCCTTGAAAGCTGCACTGGATCATCTGGTGGCACGTCACGAAGGGCTGCGCACCACCTTCAAGCGTATCGGTGAACAGCCGGTTCAGGTGATTGCCGCCACCGACAGCGGCTTCAGCCTGACCGAACACGACCTGCGTGCCCTGCCTTTCGAGGAGGCACAATCCAGCGCGGCACGTATCGCCCAGCGCGAAGCGGCAGCGCCGTTCGATTTGCAACACGGCCCGCTGATTCGCGGCAGCCTGGTGCGTCTGGCCGATGACGAATATCGCCTGCATATCACCCAGCACCACATCATCTCCGATGGCTGGTCCGTGGGTGTGCTGGTCAAGGAGTTCGCGCAGCTTTATGAAGCCTTTGCCAACGGCAATACCCCATCGCTCGAACCACTGACGATCCAGTACGCCGACTATGCCGCCTGGCAGCGTGAAACCCTTTCAGGCCCGCAACTGGTCAACCAGCTTGAGCAATGGCGCGAGCACCTGAGTGGCGCGCCGACACTCCTGACCCTGCCAGCAGACCGCCCGAGGCCTGCGCTGCAAAGCTATCGCGGTGCCGACGTGCCACTGGCATTGAGCCCGCAACTGCTCGCTCAGGTGGAACGCTGCTGCAAGCAACACGACGTCACGCTGTTCATGGTCCTGCTCAGCGCCTGGTCGGTGCTGATGGCGCGGCTGGGCAACGAGCGCGATGTGGTGATCGGCGTGCCGACTGCCAACCGTGGCAACGCGCAGGTCGAATCCCTGATCGGCTTTTTCGTCAACACGCTGCCGGTGCGGGTGCAATTGCAGGACAGCCCGAGCGTCGCGCAACTGCTGGCGCAGGTCCGGGACACACTGCTGGCGGTCCATGAACGCCAGGAAGTACCTTTCGAGCATGTGATCGAAGCCCTGCAACCGCCCCGTTCCCTGAGCCATAACCCGTTGTGTCAGGTTGCACTGTCCTTGAACAACACCCCGGACGATGGCCCGCTGAACTTGCCGGGCCTGACCCTGACAGCCCTGAATCAGGCTCAGGAAACCTCGCAGTTCGACCTGATGCTGTCGCTGGCGGAAAACGCCGGAACGCTGGGCGGTGCCATTCAATACGCCACCGACCTGTTTGATCGTGCAACCGTGGAGCGCTTCGCCCAATCCTTCCAGGTACTGCTGGAAGCCTTTGTCCGTGAAAGCGAACAACCGGTCATGGCATTGCCGCTGCTGACGCCTGCCCAGCGAGAAGCGCATCCGTCACTGCGCCCTCCTGTGGCGAGTTTCGGCACTCATACCCTGATTCATCAGCGTTTCGAGCAAATGGCGGAGCAACAGCCGCACGCCATTGCGCTGCAATTCGCCGAACGTCAGGTCAGCTACCAGGAACTCAACCGTCGGGCCAACCGCATTGCCGGGCAACTGCTCGACCTGAACGTCAAGCCCGATGATCGGGTCGGTATTCTCGCCGAACGTGGCGTGGACATGCTGTGCGCCATTCTCGGCGTGCTGAAAGCCGGTGCCGCTTACGTCCCGCTGGACCCAGCCTATCCGCAGGCGCGCCTGACTTATCTGCTGGAGGACAGCCAGCCAGTTGCCCTGCTGGCCCAGCCCGCCAGCCTGGATGCACTGGGCGCCCGTCCCGACATTGCGCTGATCGAGCTGAACCCGCAAACCGACAGTGACACGGCAGCCGACGCCACCCTGGACCGCAATCCGGCCCCGGACCTTGGTCCGCAGCACCTCGCTTACGTGATTTACACCTCCGGCTCTACCGGGCTGCCCAAAGGTGTGCTGGTGGAACACGGCAATGTGGCGCGACTGTTCGATGCCACACAGGCCAGCTTCAGTTTCGGCAGTGACGATGTCTGGACGCTGTTCCACTCCTTCGCCTTCGACTTCTCGGTCTGGGAGATCTGGGGAGCCTTGATCTACGGCGGCAAGCTGGTGATCGTGCCCACCGAACTGGCACGCTCGCCGGGTGACTTCCATGCACTGGTCTGCCGTGAGCGGGTCAGCGTGCTGAACCAGACGCCGAGCGCCTTCCGCCAGTTCATCGAAGCCGCCGGGCGCAGCGACGAAGCACACAGCCTCAAGGAAGTGATTTTCGGCGGCGAAGCCCTGGACGTTCGTACCCTGCGTGCATGGACACAGAACACGCCGCTGACCCGCACCCGACTGGTAAACATGTACGGGATTACCGAAATAACCGTACATGCCACCTTTCATGCCGTCAGCCAGGCGGAAATCGATGCAGGTGATAACGGCCTGATCGGCGAACCGCTGCAGGACCTGTGCCTGCGCATTCTGGATGCCTTCGGGCAGCCGGTGCCGGTCGGTGTCGAAGGCGAAATCTATATTGGCGGCGCAGGCGTCGCTCGCCACTACCTGAACCGTCCTGAACTCAACTCAGAGCGTTTCATCGCCGATCCGTTTGCCAGCAGCCCTGAAGCACGCCTCTATCGCACAGGCGATGTGGCGCGCTATCGGGCCGATGGCGGAATCGTCTATGTGGGCCGCAACGACTCACAGATCAAGATCCGCGGTTTCCGTATCGAACTGGGCGAGATCGAAGCCCGTCTGCAAGCCTGCGACGGCGTGCGTGAAGCCGTGGTGATCGTGCGCGAAGATGCGCCCGGTGACAAACGTCTGGTGGCTTACCTGATCGCCCATGAACAGGCGACGCTGGAGTCGTCGGCCCTGCGTTCGCAACTGGCCAGTACCCTGGCCGAGCATATGATCCCGAGCGCTTTCATGCCCCTGTCGGCATGGCCGCTGACCACCAACGGCAAGCTGGATCGCAACGCACTGCCCGCGCCGGATCGCACTGCAACGGCAACCCGCGAGTACGAAGCGCCTCAAGGCACGCTGGAAATTGCCCTGGCGTCGGCCTGGCAGGAACTCTTGGGTATCGAGCGTGTGGGGCGCGAAGATCACTTCTTCGAGCTGGGCGGGCATTCGTTCCTGGTAATCAGCCTGATCGAGCGCCTGCGCCAGGGCGGAATCGTGCTGGATGTGCGCAGCGTCTTTGCCGCACCGACACTCAAGGCCATGGCCGCAGTGCTGTCTACGGATACCGAGCTTGCCAGCACCGCAATTCCGCCAAATCTGATTCCTGACGGCTGCACGGAAATCACCCCGGACATGCTGCCGCTGGTCACGCTCACTCAGGCGGAAATCGAGCAGATTGTGGCTGACGTACCGGGTGGTGCCGGCAATGTGCAGGACATCTACCCGCTTTCGTCGCTGCAGGAAGGGATTCTCTTCCACCACCTGTTGCAGGGCCAGGGCGATGCGTACCTGATGCGTACTGTCGTGAAATTCAAACAACGCGAGCGTCTGGACGAGTTTCTGGCGGCGCTGCAAAGCGTGATCAATCGCCATGACATCCTGCGCACGGCCCTGCGCTGGTCCGGCCTGCCGAAACCGGTGCAGATCGTGCAGCGCCAGGCAACGCTGCCGGTGAATGTGCTCGACAGCAGTCAGGCTGCCGATCCGTTGCAGATGCTCCATGAGCACACCGACACCCAGACCCTGAGCCTGGATCTGCAACAGGCCCCGCTGATCGCGGCGTACATGACCTGGGACCGGACCCGGGAGCAATGGCTGCTGGCGCTGCTGGATCACCACTTGATCAGCGATAACGTGACCCTGCGCCTGATCATGTCGGAAATCTACGCCATCGTGCATGGCCAGGGTCATCACCTGCCACCGTCGCATCCTTACCGCAACTTCATTGCCCAGGCGGCGATGGTTTCCCAGGAGGAGCATGAAGCCTATTTCCGGCAACTGCTGGGTGACGTCGACGAAACCACTGCGCCCTATGGCGTGCTGAACGTACAAAGCAACGGCGCCGGCAATACCAAGGCGCTCCGTTACCTGAGCGATGAGGTCAGCGCGGCGGTGCATCGCGTGGCCAAGGCCCGTGGCGTGCCCAATTCCGTGCTGTTCCATGCGGCATGGGGCCTGGTGGTCGCAGCCACCAGCGGGCGCGACGACGCGGTATTCGGCACCGTGCTGTCAGGCCGCTCCCAAGGAGCCAGCGGTGCGGATCAGGCACTGGGCATGTTCATCAATACCCTGCCGATGCGGATTCGTCTGGAAAACAGCAGCGTCAGCGATATCGTCCAGGACGCCTATCAGCAATTGAGCGAGCTGCTGACCCATGAGCAGGCGTCACTGGCCCTGGCCCAGCGTTGCAGCGCGGTGGATGCCTCGATGCCGCTGTTCACGGTCATTCTAAATTGCCGGCATGGCGATATCGTCACTGCCGACGGCAGCAATATCCAGGAAATGGACCACTGGGAAGGCATCGAATTCGTCGCCTCGGAAACCCACACCAACTACCCGATCGAAATCGCCGTAGCAACCGAAGGCGGCGCGATTTCCCTGACCTCCCAGACAGTGGTCGGCATCGACCCGCAGCGCATTACCGATTACCTCGCCCAGGCGGTTGCCGTACTGGTCGAAGCCCTGGAGCAATCGCCGCAGCGTCTGGCGAGCACCCTGGACGTTCTGCCCGAGCCTGAGCGCCAACAGGTACTGGCCGGTTTCAACCAGACCGCCAGTGATTTCGGCACACCTCAGCCCTTGCAAACGCTGTTCGAGCAGCAGGTTCAGGCTCAGCCAAATGCCATTGCGCTGGTGCATGAGCAGCAACAGCTCACCTACGCCCAGCTCAACCGTCGGGCCAATCAGTTGGCCCAGCGTCTACTGTCCCACGGCATTCAGCCAGAACAGCGGGTCGCCATCTGCGCAGAACGTGGCATCGAGATGATCGTGGCCCTGCTTGCCGTGTTCAAGGCCGGCGGCGCTTATGTGCCCATCGACCCGGATCACCCGACTGACCGTATCGCCTTTATCCTCAAGGACAGCGACGCTCAGGCATTGCTCTGCCAGCAGGCTCTGGTCGCTCACCTGCCTGCCGAGCCCAACCGTCCGATGCTGATACTGCTCGATGAGCATGACCTTGAATCGATCGATAACGACTCGCAATACGACAGGAACATCGACCCTGCCAGCATCGGCCTGACCGCCGAGAACCTGGCCTATGTGATCTACACCTCAGGCTCAACCGGGCAGTCCAAGGGCGTGATGGTCGAACACCGCTCGGTGTTCAACTTCAGCCACGTCATGGCGCAGACCACACATGCCCATTGCCCACCACAGGCCAATATCGCGCTCAATGCTGGCTTCTACTTCGACATGTCCATCAAGGGCATCGCGCAACTGTTCTTCGGCCATCGCCTGATCATCATTCCACCGCTGATCCGGGCCAGCGGTCATGAACTGCTGGATTTCCTTGAAAAGCATCAAGTCCACGCCTTCGACTCTACGCCGTCGCAGCTCGATACCTTGCTAGCAGCAGGTCTGTTGGAACGTCACAGCTACCAGCCGATCAGCGTCCTGCTGGGTGGCGAAGCCCTGAATGCCGTGACCTGGGACAAGCTGCGCCAGAGCCGGAACATCCATTTCTACAATATGTACGGCCCGACCGAATGCACGGTCGATGCCTCTTTGGGCTTGATCAGCGAACTGGGCGAGCGCCCGAGCATCGGCAAGCCGCTGTCCAACATGCAGGTGCTGGTACTCGACAAGCGTGGCCAGCCGGTGCCGGTGGGTGTGACCGGAGAACTGCATATCGGCGGTGCCGGTGTGGCCCGTGGTTATCTGAACAACCCGCAAATGACCGCCGAGCGCTTCTTCAGCAATCCGTTCTCCAGTAATCAACAGGCTCGCTTGTACAAGACCGGCGACCTTGGCCGCTGGAAAGCTGACGGCAGCCTGGAATACGCAGGACGCAACGACTTCCAGGTCAAGATCCGGGGCTTCCGTATCGAACTGGGCGAGATCGAAAGCGCGCTGCTGACCTCTCCGGCAGTACGTGAAGCAGTAGTGATTGCCCGTGAGGACAACCCGGGCGAAGCCAGCAGCAGCCGATTGGTGGCCTATATCTGTGGCGAACCGACTTCTGCCGAGGAACTGCGCGCCTTGCTGCTCAAGCGCCTGCCGGAATACATGGTGCCCAGCGCCTTCGTGCAACTGGAATCCATGCCACTGACCGCCAACGGCAAGCTCGACCGCCGCGCCCTGCCCGCTCCGGGCCAGGAATCGCTTGCCAGCCGTGCCTATGAGGCACCACAGGGCGAGGTGGAAGAAGCCATTGCCAAAATCTGGCAGGACTTGCTGCATGTGGAGCGAGTCGGCCGTAACGATGGCTTCCTGGAACTGGGCGGCCATTCGCTGCTGGCAGTGCAATTGCTCTCCAGGCTGCGCCGCAAGCTCGGCACCCGGCTGACCTTGCGTGAGCTGTTCGACGCCCCGACCGTGCGCGGTCTTGCGGCCAGGGTAGAATCGGCTTCGTCCGAACAAAGCCAGACCATCCCGCTGGCCAACCGCAAGGAAAAGCTCGCCCTGTCGTTCTCCCAGCAACGCTTGTGGTTCCTCGATCATCTGGACCCGGCAGCCGGTGCCGCCTACCACCTGCCTGTGGCTCTGCGCCTGAGTGGACAGCTGAACCCCGATGCCTTGCAGGCCGCCCTTGACCGTCTGGTGGCCCGCCATGAAAACCTGCGGACTTCGTTTGCACTGGTCGATGGCCAACCGGAACAGAAAATCGCACCTGCGGACCGTGGCTTCTCGCTGACGCGGCATGATTTGCGTCAGTTGCTGGCCGAGGAACGTCAACGGACCATCGAGCAACTGGGCGAAACCAATGCCGGCACGCTGTTCGATCTCGGCAACGGGCCGCTGCTCAGAGGCTGTCTGGTACAGACTGGCGACAATGAGCATGTGTTGTTCATCACCCTGCACCACATCATCTCGGACGGCTGGTCCAACAGCGTTCTGGCCCACGAGATAAGCGTGCTTTACAGCGCCTACAGCCAGGGGAACAAGGACCCGCTACCAGCCTTGCCGCTGCAATATGCCGATTACGCCGTCTGGCAACGGCAGTGGTTGCAGGGTGCAGCCCTGCAGGCCCAGACCGACTTCTGGCACAAGCACCTGCAAGGCGCACCCGCCTTGCTGAACCTGCCACTCGACCGGCCTCGCCCAACCGTGCAGAGCTATGCCGGCGGCATCCTCGACTTCACTTTGCCCGCAGCGCTGAGCGAACAGTTGCGTGCCTTCAGCCAGGCACAGGGCACCACCCTGTTCATGACCCTCCTGGCTGGCTGGTCGACTCTGATGACTCACCTCAGCGGCCAGGATGATGTGGTGGTCGGGACACCGGTCGCCAACAGGCAGCGTACCGAGCTGGAGCCGCTGATCGGCTTCTTCGCCAACACCCTGGCCTTAAGGGTCAAGGCTGAGCGTGAGACGAGTGTTTCCAGGTTGCTGGTCAGCATCAGAGACCTGACTCTGGCAGCCTTCAATCATCAGGATCTGCCTTTCGAGCAGGTGGTCAGCGCGCTGCAGCCGACCCGCAGCATGAGCCACAGCCCGCTGTTCCAGGTGATGCTCAGCCTCAACAACACCCCGCCAGCACCGCTGACGCTGCCGGGCCTTGAGATCGAGTCGCTGGAAAGTGCTCACCACACGACCCAGTTCGATCTGTCGCTGTCTCTTACCGAGGATCAAGGCAGCTTGTACGGCAGCATGCAGTACGCCAGCGACCTGTTCGATACCGCAACGGTGCAGAACATTCTCGATCTGTTCACCCTGAACCTTGAGAATCTGATCGCGGATGCCCGGCAACCGGTCGGCAAGCTGCTGGAGCAGTTGCCAGCGCTGGTGCGTGCCGAGTCCGCGCCGCACCTGCCCGCCTCGGCACTGGATGCACAAGAAGCAGAAGCCTTGCCCTATGAGGCCCCGCAAGGCGATACGGAACTGGCGATTGCACGCATCTGGCAAGAGCTGTTCAAGACCGAGCAGATCAGTCGCCACGATGATTTCTTCAAACTGGGCGGCATCTCGCTGATGGCCGTGCAAATGACCTCAAGGCTGCGCAAGGTGCTGGGCAAGGCAATCGCGGTCCGTGATCTGTTTGTCGAACCTACCGTGGCCGGTTTCGCCCGGACTCTGGACCAGAAGGCTGGTCAGGCAGCACAGAGCAATCTGGTGCCTATCCGTCGCAGCGGCAGCCAGCGGCCACTGTTCCTGGTCCACCCATTGGGCGGCGAAGTGCAATATGCAAGGGATCTGGCACCGGAGCTGAATGTCGAGGTGCCGGTCTACGGGCTGGCGGCCAGTGGTTTCGCCGCCGGGGAAAAGACCCCGAACACGATCCAGGCCCTTGCCGCCAGCTACCTGACAGCGATTCGCGCCGTGCAGCCCAAGGGGCCTTACCGCATTGCGGGCTGGTCGGCTGGTGGTCTGATCGCCCATGAAATGGCTCATCAGGCCATTGCTGCGGGCGAAACGGTGGAGTTCCTGGGGATTATCGACACCTCGGTACACAAGACCGCGCCTGCCGAACAGCCCATCAGCGAAACGCAATTCCTGCTCGAATGGCTGCCGGAACGGATCGAACCGGCCATCAGAAACGAGCTGGATGCCCATGCCGCTGCCAACAGGATCGAGCAGATGCTTGCGCTGTGCCTGGCCAACGACCTGTTGCCGCAGGAACTGGGCAAAGACATCGACGCCCCGTCATTGCGCACTCACCTGAAGGTTGCCTATGCCATTCGTCAGGCGGTCGATGCCTATGTCAGCCCTGTGACGGCAGTGAACGTATCGCTGTTTACCGCCAAGGACCAAGAGCGTGTCGATGCGACTCTGGGCTGGAGCGACCTGCAGGGCAACCGCCTGCAAGTCACCCCGCTGCGCGGCGAGCACAATACGCTGGTAACGGCACCGTATGTCAGGGCATTGGGCGAGGCCATCTCTCTGGCCTTGAAGCGTCTATAACTTCCAGCAGCATCGGCGACCTGGTGCTAGAAGCACCAGGCCGCCATTCACCGGGTTGGAACGAGGTCTTTTCTGTGAATGGAGCATCTGCAACGGCAATCAACTTTGCCGACAAGTTTTCCCTGTTTTCCGAGCAATGGACCCCCAAGGTCATCGCGCAGATGAATGACTACCAGTTCAAGCTGGTCAAGGTCGAAGGCGAGTTCATCTGGCATAGCCATGCCGACACGGATGAAGTCTTTATCGTCCTGGAAGGCGAACTGGAGATTCACCTGCGCGATGGCAAGGTCACTTTGGGAGCAGGAGAAATGTATGTGGTCGGCAAAGGTGTCGAGCACAAGCCTTGTGCGGCGCGGGAGGCCAGGATTCTGCTGGTCGAACCCCGTGGCGTCATCAATACCGGCGAGCACACTGGCGAGATGACCGCCGAGAATGACCGCTGGATCTGAAGCAGCGCTCCCGCATACTGCGCGGGAGCCTTCAGTTTGAAGCCCTCAGCCTGAAGCATGAATCAGGAAACCACCGCCTTGACGGGCGGCTGGGTACGACGTCCCAAAACACCGGCACCTGCTGCCACCAGACCGGAGATCACCAGCGTGATCAGCAGAATCCAGGCCGCCTGTGAAATGCGCTTGGCGGCAACTTCGGCGGTTTCACGGGCTTTCTGCTCGGCCTGGGCCTTCAACTCCTCATACTTGGCATAAGCCTCGCGGTAACTGGCCTGAGCCTGATCGACGATCTGGTTGGCTTCTTCATCGGTCTTGTTGCCACGGGCCTTGATCAGATTGACCAGCGCCTGACGGTCGGCCGCATCCCAGGCCTGATCGCCCTTGGCCTTGATCCGATCCATCAGACCACCCAGTTGCTCATCGGCTTGTTGAGGGTTCTGAGCACCTTGTCGGGCAGTATTCTGCGCGTCCTGTTGGGTGGACTGGGCCTCCTGCCTGACATTATCGGGGTTCAGTTCGGGTTTTCCGGTCTGGCGCATGGCGGTTTCGATTTCACCCTGAATATCGTTGAGGTTGAAGTCGATACCTTGCGCACGCAGTTGCTCCTGAATCTTGCCGCCCAGCGCAGGCGCGACCTGAGCAATGCCGCTGCCCAGTGCCGACATGCCGCTGCCAGCCAGATTCAGACCACCGCGTACCACGCCCGTAACAGCACTGGAAACCAGATAGACCGTGATCAGCGAAACACTGGCCCACACCAGCAAGCCGTGAAACGCACCTTCACGCTGAGCCAGACGCCCTGCCGCCCAGCCCCCGACAAACAGCGAGATCATGGAGCTGGCGACCAGCCAGATACCGGCACCAGTACCGATCCCGGACATGGGGTTGGCTTCCTGGACAGGGTCGATGCTGGCACTCCCGATAGCCGTCCCCAGCAGGTTCAGCAGCAATGAAACAACCATGGCCAACACGACACCGGCCAGTATCGCACTCCAGGAAATACGCTTGAGCAGCGGTGCAATGGTATGGGTGTCTTGATGGGCATAGGCGGGATCAACGCCCGGATTGATACGGTCATCGCGAATCATGATGGTAGTCCTTGAAGTCAGTGGCAGAACACGCAAAAAGCCTGCGCTTAGTCCAGTGACCTGAAGGCAACTCAGGAAGTTTAATACTTCCGTCGAAAAGTTTTAAATAATCAAAAACGTTACAGAGTGCGCTTTATACACATAAATAAATATGACTCACCCATGTTACAGCCTGGGGCCTGACATGCACTGCACTTTATATTCTTAACATTCTCTGCCACTCGACTCGCCAGGCCACTCACGATCAGATTAATTTCTAACAATATTGTAATAATCGGCTCATCTTCCCGTTAGCCTTCACGACGTACCATCACGCTCAAGTCCTCAGGTTCAACGAACAGAATCGCAGTGAAACTTCACGGCTGGTCAGTGCGGATGAAAAACCTCGTGCCGAACAGATAAATAAGTCGGAAGGCTGAAAATCAGATTTCCAGAACTCACCTTTATAGCTTTACAGCTCCTTTGGTAAAGGTGAATCTTCAAGCGTCCTCAGGGACGCTTTTTTTTGGGTACGTTTTCAGTGATGTATAGCAATACTTCACTCTGCATGTCAGAAAGGAATAAAAAATCCGCCCCCTTACAGCGATCGAGAGTGCTGAAACATGAGCAGAATGGATCAAGTTTCAACATGCGTCGCTTCTGAAAAATACTGACGATTCGATAAATGGAAAATAGCCGACGACTCAGAACCGCCTTGAAAACTTCTTGAGAAGCTCATTCTCAAGGATAGGCCTACGCTCAGCCCCTCTCCGGTGCCCTGCCGCTTGACTACAAAGCCCTCGCTGGAGGGCTTTTTCATTCAAGCCCCCGAAATCGGCAGCCAGCAGGCCGATCTCACCGCAAAAAATACCAATCAAGCATAATAAACAAACCGTAAATCACAAAAATGTATATTAGCTTAAAACCAAAAAGACTTTTACAGCCCCTTCTCAGACGAATAAGGTCTTAAAAACCAGCCTGAAGCGCTGTTCGACTTGAAGAGGATTTCTCATGCACCGCACTCAACATCAGGCATTGCCAGCCAACCCCGCGGACCAGGGGACGCAGCAATGATCAAACGCCCTCTTCCCATGCGCCTGTTGTTTGCCGCTGCCACTGCCGCCACTTTGCTGGGTTGCTCCCCTGCCGGTCAGGACAGTCAGGCGGCCAAGACGCTCAAAGTCGCTTTTTTCAGGGATAACACCATATTGGTCAGCGTCGATCCCTTCCAGGTCTACTGGCTGGAGCATCGGGTAGTGCTGCGCAATGTCGTCGAGTCATTGACCGATCAGGACCCACAGACCGGCAAGATCATTCCCTGGCTGGCAGAGCGCTGGGAGGTAAGTGACAACGCGCTGGAATACACCTTTCACCTGCGCAAGGACGTGACCTTCAGCAATGGCACGCGCTTCGACGCTCATGCGGTGAAGGCTGCTTATGACTCAAACAAATCTTTCGCCGCAGAGTTGCCGAGCACCTTTGGCGCGACTTATCTGGCGGGCTACGATCACGCCGAGGTCCTGGACGACTTTACCGTCAAGCTGGTACTGGCCAAGCCCAATGCCGGCTTCCTGCAAGCCACGTCCACTACCAACCTCTCAATTCTGGCTCCGGAATCCTACAAGCTCAGCGCCAAGGAGCGCTCGTTGGGCGCGATCATTGGCACCGGGCCTTTTGTGCTGGAGCGCTATACGCCGGAAAGCGGTCTGCTCCTGACCAAACGCAAAGGCTACGCCTGGCCATCAGCCAATGCCCAGAACAAGGGCGAAGCGCATCTGGATAAGGTCGAAGTCAGTTACGTGCCGGAAGAAAGCGTGCGCAACGGTCAGTTCGTACAGGGCCAGGTCGATATTCTCTGGCCGCGCAACCCGTTTTCCGAAGTGGACCTGAACCTGTTCAAGTCCAAGGGCGCCACCATCCAGAGCCGCTCCCTGCCTGGCCCGGCCTTGAACATCTACCCCAATACCCGTGGCTCGCGCATTCTGGCTGATCGCGATGTGCGTCTGGCGCTACAGAAAGGCATCGACCGCAAGACTTACGCCGCCACGGTTTATAGCCCAGAGTTCCCTGTGGTTTCTGGCATCTATGACATCACTACGCCTTATTACAAGAACCAGAGCGACAAGCTTGCCTATGATCCCCAGGGTGCCGAGCGACTGCTGGAAGGTGCGGGCTGGCAGAAAAATGCCGATGGCTATCGCTACAAGGACGGTAAACGGCTGAAGCTTTCCTACAACCTGTCGCCTTCCGAAAGCGCTGGCGATGTGCTGATCCAGGATCAACTGCGCAAGATCGGTATCGAACTCAAGCTCAGCGTCGTGACGACGGCTGAATGGGCGGCGACCAACGCCGCAGGTAACTACGACCTGACCTTCGCCTATATGACCCGCGCAGACCCGATCGTCCTGCAGAGCATCCTCGATCCGCGCAGTGCCAACAGCTCGACCCTGGCGACCAGCCTTTACGAGCCGCAAACGCTGCCAAGAGCACTGGAGCTGTTCGATGCAGGGCTGACCGCTACCCGCAGCGAGCAAAGGGCGCAAGCCTATGGCGACTTGCAGGACCTGCTGATCGACGAAGGCTCGGCATTCCCTATCTATGAGCGGGTCTGGCAAGCCGCGACCGCCAAGAAGGTGCGTAATTTCCACTGGACCGCCGAAGGTTTCGCACTGTTCAACGACATCGAGATCGCAGCACCATGAGCCGTTACGTCCTTGGCCGGATTGCCCAGGCGCTGCTGGTACTCTGGGGTGCCTACAGCATCACTTATTTCATTCTGTATCTGCTGCCCGGCGACACACTGTCCATCATGCTCAGCGCCTCAGGGGTCGAGATCGATGCTCTGTCAGAGCAGGACCTCGCTCAGGCCAGGTCCTATTACGGGCTGGATCGCAGCGCCTTCGAGCAATATGTCGATCTGCTATGGGGCGCGATCCACGGTGACTTCGGCAATTCGCTGACGCTCAACCGCCCCGTTTCAGAAGTGCTGGTCGAGCGGCTGCCGCAAACCATGGCGCTGGCAGGCCTGGCCATTGTCCTGTCGCTGATCGGCGGGATCGGCCTGGCGTACCTCACCGCGTATGTACGCTGGCAGCCGTTGAAGGTCGCCCTGTCGCGCTTGCCTTCGCTGGGCTTCTCGGTACCGGTGTTCTGGATGGGATTGTTGCTGATCCAGTTGTTCGCCTTCAGCCTCGGCTGGTTTCCGGCAACCGGCAATGATGGCTTTTCCAGCCTGATATTGCCTGCGGTCACTCTGGCGATTCCCAGTGCCGCGGTTTACGCCCAGGTTCTGCTGCGCGGCTTTCAGGGTGTCTGGAAAGAGCCCTACATCATCACCGCCTACGCCAAAGGCCTGAGCCGCGCTCAGGTCCAGGCACGTCATGCGTTCAAGAACGCGGCCTTGCCACTGCTGACGCTGATCGGCCTGCAGGTGGGCAATACCGTTTCCGGCGCAGTACTGGTGGAAACCATCTTCGCCCGCTCTGGAGTCGGTCGTCTTGCCCAGGAAGCGGTGCTGCGCCAGGACATTCCGGTGGTACTCGCCATCGTCGCCGTCTCGGCTGCCGCTTTTGTATTGGTCAATCTGATCGTTGACCTGCTCTACCCTGCGCTGGATCCGCGCATCGCCCACACGCCAAAGGTCTCCTGACACCATGACCATTTTCGATAATCGCCTTGCGCGTCTGGCTCGCGTTGTCAGCCGCAGTGAAACACCGCCTGCGACCCAGTGGCGGCGGCGCAGCAGCCTGAGCCGGGCTTTCGATGCCGCAAGACCACTGTTGCGTCGCCCCGGCTTTCTGCTGGCGGTGGCTATCGTTGCCTTTGCGTTGCTGGCAGCAATAGCTCCGACCCTGCTCAGCAGTTATGCCCCCTACGCCACCTCGCCGACCGACAAGCTCACGCCGCCCAATGCCGTACACTGGTTCGGCACCGACGAGCTGGGGCGCGACCTTTATACCCGCGTCGTGCATGGCTCCAGCCTGTCTGTGCAGGCGGCCTTGCTGGCCGTCGGCATCGCCATGGCCGGTGGCCTTAGCCTTGGGGTGATTTCCGGCTTTGCGGGCGGCCGTATCGATGCCGTGATCATGCGTTTCATCGATGTATTACTGGCCCTGCCCGGCCTGTTGCTGGCTTTGGCCATTGTCACGGCTATCGGCTTCGGCACCATTCCGGTGGCCATCGCGGTGGGTGTCGGGATCATCCCCGGCTTCGCCCGCACCACCCGCGCCGAAGTGCTGCGCGTCAAGACCTTGCCCTACGTCGAGGCGGCACGCCTGGGCGGTGCTAGCTGGACCCGAACCTTGCTGCGACACATCCTGCCCAACGCCTGGGGCCCGGTTGCCGTGCTGGCCACTCTGGACTTCGGCGCAGCGATTCTGGCCACCGCCGGCCTGAGCTTTCTCGGCTTTGGCGCAGAACCACCAGCCGCCGAATGGGGCACGCTGATTGCCAACGGCCGTCACTTCCTGATGACCGCGCCCTGGGTGTCACTGTTGCCTGGCCTGTTTCTGGTCGCCGTAGTGTTCAGCTTCAACCATATCGCCCGCACCCTGGAAGAGACTCAACGATGACCGATACGCCTCAACTGATCGATCTCCAGAACCTGAGCGTGACCTATCGCTTCAACGGGCAGCTCACTCAGGCCGTGCGTAACGTTTCCTTTCAAGTGGCAAGAGGCGAAACCGTGGCGATTGTCGGCGAGTCCGGCTCCGGCAAGTCCACCATCGCCAACTCGATACTCGGCCTGCTGCCGGATAACGCAACCATCACCCACGGCGAACTGCGGGTCGATGGCAACGACCTGAGCCACGCCTCTGAACGTGAAAAACGGCAGATCCGCGGCAGCATTATCGGCCTGGTTCCCCAGGACCCGATGGTCAGCCTCAACCCGACCTTGCGCATTGGCCAGCAGATTGCCGAAGCACTGATCCAGGCCCACGGCCGTCGCTACCCGGCCATCGATGCCGATGTCGTGGAGTTGCTGGAACAGGTCGGGCTCGACAAACCGGTGCTGCGCGCCCGGCAGTACCCGCACGAACTGTCAGGTGGCATGCGTCAGCGGGTGCTGATTGCCATTGCTCTGGCGGGCAATCCGCGATTGATCATCGCCGACGAGCCGACCAGCGCGCTGGATGTCACGGTGCAACGCAAGATTCTCGACCACCTGCAACGCCTGGTGGGCGAGCGTGGCATTTCCCTGCTGATCATCACCCACGACCTTGGCGTGGCGGCTGATCGCGCAGACCGGGTGCTGGTGATGAAAAGCGGTGAGCTGGTGGAACAAGGCCCGCCACAGCAGATTCTCATCAAGCCAGAGCACGCTTACACCCGCGCATTGATTGCCGCAGCGCCTGCTTTCGGACAGCGCAAAAGCCCGGCCGCGCCCCGCAATATCTCGCCCGACGCTACGCCGTTGCTGACCTTGAGTAATATCGGCAAGACCTATCGCCTGCCTTATGTGAAAGGAGAAGACGCCGACTTCCAGGCCTTGCAGGATGTCAATTTCAAGGTTTATCCGGGGCAGACACTGGCCATTGTCGGTGAGTCCGGCTCAGGTAAAAGCACCGCGCTGCGAATCGCACTGGGCCTGGAAAAGCCGACCCACGGGCGAGTACTGTTCGAGGACCGCGATGTCACGGACCTTGGCTGGAACGAGTTCAGGCCGTTGCGGCGGCGTATCCAGCTGGTTCAGCAGAACCCGTTCGGCGCCCTCGACCCACGCTTTACCTTGTTTGAAAGCATCGTTGAGCCACTGGTTTCCTTTGGCCTGCTCAAGGGGCGCGAACTGGAACAGGCTGCACGCCAGCTTATCGAGCGGGTTCACCTGCCAACCGCCTATCTGGATCGACTGCCCCGCGAGCTGTCAGGCGGACAACGGCAACGGGTTGCAATTGCCAGAGCCCTGGCCCTGCAACCGGACCTGCTGCTGCTCGATGAACCTGTCTCGGCACTCGATGTTTCGGTTCAGGCGCAGATCCTTGACCTGCTCGTCGAGCTGCAAAGTGAACTGGGCATCGCTTATGTGCTGGTTTCCCATGACCTTGCGGTGGTTGCCAGCGTCGCCCATCAGGTACTGGTGCTCAAACACGGCAAGACCGTCGAACAAGGTCTCGCCAGCGACGTCTTCGAGCGGCCCGAGGCGGCTTACACGCAAGAGCTTATTGCCGCGATACCGGGCCGGAGCCTGGAATTGCAGGCTGCGTCATAGGACCAGCCGCATAAAATAATTTATGGGGCTCTGCAAATAACGTTGTTGGCTGCCAACCAGCCAGACCTCTAGGATGCCTTATCGCTCATCGCCTCAAGGAAAGACCATGATAAGGCTGCATCATCTGAACCAGTCTCGCTCCATCCGCATTCTCTGGCTGCTGGAGGAGATTGGCGCGCCGTACGACATCGAGTTTTACCGTCGCGACGGCAAGACCCATTTTGCACCCGAGTCCTTGAAGGCCATCCATCCTCTGGGCAAATCCCCGGTTATCGAGCTTGATGGCAAGGTCGTTGCCGAATCCGGCGCCATCACCGAGATTCTCATCGAACGCTTCGCGCCGCACCTTGCCCCTGAAAAATACACAGGGGATTATCTGGACTACCTGCAATGGCTGCACTTCTCCGAAAGCTCCGCCATGCTCCCACCGCTGTTGAAAATCTTTGCACAGCGCGAAACGGCCACCCTCTCCTTTCTGCCCGGCTATGCGCAGGTCGAATGCGAAAAAGTCTTTGGCTATCTGAACCAGCAACTGGAAAACAAGACGTTTCTGGTCGGCGAAAAGCTGAGCGGTGCGGACTTCATGATGTTTTTTGTCGCTGAACTGGTGGAGCGGCTGGAGAAGCCGCAGGCCTACGCCAATATTCAGCGCTATCTGGCCACGCTGAGGAACCTTGATAGCTGGAAAAGTGCGCAGGCGCGTGAGACCGGGTTTTACGGGTAGGCATAAGCAGTCGCTTCATGACTCCGTCGGCACTTACTCATAAAACACTGGTGCCAGAATCTGGCACCAGTGGGCGTTAGGCTTGCCTCAACTCCCCATGAGTACCGCACCTATCATGAAGCGTATCCAGTACCACAATTACGGCGATGCCAGTGTCATGCAGCTTGAGTCATTCGAACTGGCCTCACCCGGTCACTCCGAGGTCGCCGTAAAGGTCCGGTTTGCAGCCATCAACCCTATCGACTGGAAGCTGCGTCAGGGCCAGATGAAACTCATTACAGGCAAGGCGTTCCCCCGTGCGATGGGTATGGATTTTTCGGGGACAGTCATTGCCACAGGCACCGGCGTGACGCGCTTCAAGGTCGGTGACGCCGTTTTCGGGCTTGCCCGTTTCAAGGAAAGTGGCGCATTGGCAGAGGCTGTGATCACCAGGGAAGCGCTGCTGGCCAGGAAACCCGATGAGGTGTCTTTCGAGGATGCGGCCTGTCTCGCAACACCCGGAGTCACAGCCTGGAACGGCCTTGCAGACAAGGCAAGACTGACGGCAGGCCAGCATGTTTTCATCAATGGTTGTCGCGGCGCAGTGGGTGAAGCCGCCGTGCAGATAGCACGCATGACCGGCGCAAGGATTTCAGGCAGTTGCAGTGCTGGCGGCATGCAGCAGGCAAAGCTCCTTGGCGTTGAAACCGTTTACGACTACCAGACGACAAACCTTGCTGACATCAAGGAGCGTTTTGACGTGGTGTATGACACGGCAGCCACGATGACGACCGCCACCGGGTTTGGAATGCTGCGCAAGGGAGGCGTATTCCTGGATCTGACACCCAGCCCCGGCAAGTTCATTCGTGCCATTATTGACCGGCGCCTAAAACCCGTTATCTGCACACCGCGCCCCGGTATTCTTGACGACCTTGCCAGCGCCGTAAAGAATGGCAATTTCCGGGTTTCCATAGCTCAGACCGTTCCCCTGAACGAAGCCATCCCGCTTATCGCCGCGTTGGAGGGGGGCCGAAAGATCAATGGCAAGGCCCTTGTAGCGATGGATTGAAGCGTGTCACGAAGCCATAGATTATTCGACCTCATGCAAGTGCTCCGCCGCCACCGCAGCGCAGTTTCCGGCGAAGTGCTTGCGGGCGAACTGAAAGTTTCACTGCGCACCATACGCCGTGATATCGCCACTTTGCAGGCCATGGGCGCAGACGTCACCGGAGAGCCTGGCGTGGGCTACATGCTGCGTCCGGACTTCCTTCTGCCACCCCTCACCTTTACCGAGGAAGAGATCCAGGCACTGGTGGCTGGCGCACTGTGGGTCAGCCGCCAGACCGACGAAGGCCTGGCTCACGCCGTCGATAACGCCCTCGCAAAAATCCATGCGGTCCTGCCGCCGGATATGCGGCGCTCCCTGGACGACAATACGATCTATATCAACCGCGACAGGAAGGACTCCACAGTCCTGGATATGACCAAGGTCAGACAGGCACTGCGCGAGCAACGCAAACTGCACATCCGGTACACCGACAAGAATGGCGCAGAGTCACAAAGAATCATCTGGCCCATCATGCTGGGGTTCGTCGAATCACGCCTGTTTATTGCAGGATGGTGCGAGCTGCGCGAGGGCTATCGAATTTTCCGGACCGACCAGATAGCAGAAGTGGACTTCCTCAAGGATCACTACTCTCGCCCTCGCCAGCAACTGATCAAGGAATGGCGGGCTCAGGAAGCTCATCCCTGTAACCAGAGTGATTGCAGTTGATGGAGTGCAGCGCAAGCCTGCGCAAAGTGCCAAGGGATCACGAACTACATCAGTACTGCCAGGACTATAAGCGCCAAGACGGCAATACCTGTCAAAGACGTCAAGTTGGCCTGCGGGGTTTCTGAAAGCAAAGAGCCTTTCACTGGGTACTTCCCTAGCGTGAGAGCCTTCATCACAGGCCAGCCGACAAAGTAGAAAACAGCTCGAAAAACGACTTCAACCAGTATGTCAATCACAGCCGACAATCCTTGATCTGCTTAAAAGAGAATGGGCGCGTAAATTACCACTTCACAACAGATTGCCGAAGGCCTGCGTTAAGCTTCAGTTTCCTGCCTTGCGCTCTTCCCGCCGCTGAACAAGCACGCAAACACTCATCAAGACGACACCCGATACCGCAAGGATGCTTCCTACCCAGCCGGTGGACGCCCACCCGAAACCGGAGGCAATGGCCAGCCCTCCAAGGCTTGCGCCTACGGCATTGGAGATATTGAAGGCGCTGTGATTGAGGGCGGCGGCAAGGGTCTGCGCTTCACCCGCGATATTCATGAGGTGAACCTGTAGCGCTGGCACGAGTGCAAAGCCACAACCGATGAAAAACAGAACCGTCAGCGAGCCCCAGGTCGAAGACGCATAGATGGAAAAAAGCCCGAGAAAGACAACGTTCCAGATCATGATGCAGAAAATGGCGGGGATCAGTGCCCGGTCTGCCAGCCAGCCTCCCGCCAGGTTACCGACGATCATGCCAAGCCCCCACAGGGCCAGAACCATCGGCACCTGATCCACGCCAAAGCCGCTCACTTCAGTCAGTGTCGGCGTGATGTAGCTGTACACCGCAAACATTCCACCGAAACCAATCGAGGCCGTCGCCAGAGTCAGCCATATCCGAGGCCGCTTCAGGCCGCTCAACTCTGCCTTGGGGCTGGCTTTTTCATCTTTGGGGATCGTGGGTACGAAGTACCAGAACAGCCCCATCGAAACCACTCCGGCAGCAGCAAGTGCAGCAAAGGTCGCGCGCCAGCCCCAAAGCTGTCCGATCCAGGTCGCAATCGGTACGCCGATCACGTTAGCCGCCGCCAGCCCGGCCATCACATACCCTGCTGCCTGAGCCTTGCGGTTCTCGGCCACCATGGCTGCTGCCACCAGACAGGCTACGCCGTAATACGCGCCATGGGGCAAACCAGCCAGAAACCGGGCTCCGAGCAGCGACATGTGACCCCAGGCCACCGCGCTTGCTGCATACCCCAGTGCAAACAAGGCCAGCAACGCAATCAGCAGAAGCTTTCTCGGCCAGCGCGCAGCCATGATCGCAATGGCAGGAGCACCGATCACCACGCCAAGCGCATAGGCACTGATATAGCCACCGGCAGTCGGCACCGAGACATTGGTACTCTCTGCCAGGCCCGGCAGGAGACTCATTGAAACGAACTCGCCCGTGCCGATGAAAAGCCCGCCGAGACCCAGCGTCACAATCGCGGCGGTTACGCTATGAGGAGCCGTAGTCGCTGATAGATCGCCGACCGCAACGCTGTCTGAATGGCTCATGAAAATCTCCTGCAAAGCGGTTAACGAGATGACTCGGCACGAAGGGCGAACCCGGTAGTTTTCGCCGGTACACCCGGGCGGACAGGAAAACCGTTCTGCAAGCCCGTGCCATTGCTTGTGTAAAGCAACCTGTCGCATCATTGAATTTTTCTAATGATAAACTCTGCATCCTTCGATTTTGTTTAGAGCAATCGAAGGAAGCATTGAGCAAAACTCAACAATGAGAACCCATGATGCCCGTGCTTCCCACTACCAGACTGTCACGAGCAGACCTGGCCGACCTGAATGCATTCCTGACCGTAGAAAGCCATCGAAGCTTTTCCAAAGCCGCCGTCGAGCTGGGCATCACAACCTCGGCCCTCAGCCATTCCATCCGCAATCTGGAAACCCGTCTTGGCGTGCGGTTGTTGAATCGCACCAGCCGCACGGTTTCTCCTACGGATGCGGGTACAACCCTGGCCAAACGGCTTGCAATCGGTTTTCAGGAGATCGGCGGCGCACTGGCTGAAGTAGACAGGCACCGTGACAGGCCTTCGGGACGTTTGCGCATCAACGTTCTCAATGACGGAGCACGCCTGCTGTTCACTCGATGGCTGCCACCGTTTCTGGACGCTTACCCCGACGTGTCGGTCGAAATAGCCGTGGACGACCGTATGATGGATATCATCGCCGCAGGTTTCGATGCAGGTATCCGGTACGGGGGCACCATCCCGGAGGACTTCATCGCCGTGCCCGTCAGCGGCCCCTTGAGGTGGGTTGCGTCAGCCTCTCCACGGTATCTCAACCGCTCACCGCGCCTTGTGCATCCCGAAGATCTGAAGAATCACAACTGCATCCAGATCCGCACTGGCAACGGAACGATTTACCGCTGGGATTTCGAGAAGGACGGGGAGCATCAGGCAATTGATGTGACCGGGCAGTTATGTGTCAACGAAACCGAATTCGGCATTGAAATGGCCCTGGCTGACAGAGGGATCACGTACTGCCTGGAAGATCGCATACGCGGTCATCTGGAACGGGGTGAACTGCAAGTGGTGCTGCCTGAGTGGTCTCCCATCGAACCTCCTTTTCATATCTACTACCCGGACCGCAGGCAAATGCCGCCGGGCCTTCGGGAGCTGGTCGATATGCTGCGAACCGAGGCTGGTTCATGGTCAGGCCCGCCTAGCGAAAGGCATCAGCACTGATCCCGAACCGGTTCATTTTGTTATACAGCCCGCCGCGAGATACCTTCAGGTGCCTTGCCGCCAGCCGGATATTTCCATTGGTGTGCTTCAGGGCACCGATGATCGCATTCATTTCATGGGCTCCCAGATCAGGCGCCTCGTTATATTCAGGGCGTGATGTGTGTTGTGCGCGCAGCGATGACTGCATGATTTCCAAAGGCAGATCACCTGGCTGGATCAATACCGTCGCAGCCAGATTGGTGGCCCGCTCGATGGTGTTTTCCAGTTCGCGTACATTTCCCGGCCATGAATACGCCATGAGCACTTCCAGCGCCGGGGCAGAAATGCCCGACACCGCCTTGCGCAATGACTGAGCGCAACGATCGAGAAAGTGCTGCGCCAGAAGGGAGATGTCTTCCTTGCGCATCCGCAACGGAGGCACGGTGAGGTTCAGGACATTGAGCCGGTAATAGAGGTCTTCCCTGAACGCGCCTTCAGCCACGGCCTGACTCAGGTTGCGATGGGTCGCGGCGATGATACGAACATCCACCTGCCGGGATTTCCTGGCACCGACCCGAGTTACCTCGCCTTCCTGCAAGACCCGCAACAGGCTGACCTGGGCGTCAAATGACATGTCACCGATTTCATCGAGAAAAATGGTGCCGCCATCCGCCAGCTCGAACTTGCCCGCCGAACCACCGCGGGCCGATCCGGTAAACGCGCCTTCAACGTGGCCAAACAGCTCACTCTGCACCAGCTCACGGGGAATGGCGCCACAATTGACCGCCACAAAGGGACCGCTGCTACGCTCGCTGGCGTTATGAATGGCCTGAGCGAACAATTCCTTGCCGGTTCCGCTTTCTCCGAGAATTAGCGTGGTGGAGTCGCTGCGACTCGCAATCCTGCCAAGGCGCAGCGCGTCCTGTATGACTCTGGAGTTGCCCTGAATGCTATCGAAGGTATAGCGAGCCTGAGCCCCCATGATGCGGCGGGTGATTTCGCGGATGCGCCGGTTTTCACGCAGCGACACGACCCGACCACCCTGCCCGGCCAGACAAACCGAGACCAGACATGCCAGTTGAGTGCCATCGTGGAGCTGAAAGGTACAGTCCAGATCCCGCAACGCTTCGCCCTGGCGCTGCATGATTTCCTCGTTCAACTCACTGTGCCCAAGTTGCAGGAACGGGCGCTCCAGCAGTTCAGGCCCGACCCGGAACAACTGGCGGGCATAGCGATTGAGTGCCTTGATACACCCTTTGTCATCAAGGACCACCAAGCCTTCATTGAGCACTTCCAGAACGCTGCGCTGTTCGTCCAGCAGAGCCTGCAACGCCATTTGCCGCGAAACGGCTTCAGCCGCCGCCTGCACGGTGCCCAGAGTATGGAAATGAAACCAGCCAGGTTCGGCTGTCAGGGTCAGGATTGCCAGGGTTTCACCACTGGCATTGCGGATCGGCGCAGCGGCGCAATGCATTCGGCGCTGCCGCAGGCCATTGGCAAAGTTTTCCTCGGCCAGCACGTAAACCAGACGGTCCTCGGTAATTGCCAAACCGGTGCAATTGGTGCCCTGGATGGATTCCGAGAGGCGACTGCCTACCGGGGTGATGTCCAGCCCGCAGAAACTCAGGGTCGTGCCCTGAGGATCGGTGAGGTTGATATGGCCTCTGGGGTTATAGGCGAGCAGACCACGCATCACTTCCCGGGCTGTCTCGATCAATAAGGCGTTGCCGGTCAGTTTTTCAACAAGAGCCGTCGGCGTGACGAACCGGTATTCGGCATCTTCAGGGTCGATCCCCTTATCGACACTGCGCCGCCATGAAGCCCAGATGACCGGTCTGACCTCAGGATGAGGCTCGACCCTGCCTGCAAGACACTCGCGCCAGGCCTGTTGCAGTTCGGCCATCGGCCCGTCACTCAGGGCCAGCGGGCCGATGGCAGTGATGTAGTCCAGCTCATCCTGAGGCAATGTCAGGAACGAATGATCGGCCATATCCAGCTCTCTGAGTGTTCATATCTTTGACATGTCATTGTAGACATGTCTTTCAAATAGACACTCTCTAGAATCAAAAACAATAATTCTCCTTAAATATCAATCAATTAATAAATGGCACAGCGCTTGCTCTCCTCTCAGCAGAGCGAATGACCCCACTCGCTCATCCAACTACAACAACAAGGAACGCATGCATATGAGCAAGATCATTCGCCTGGGACTCATCGGTGCAGGCCGCATGGGCAGTTTTCATGGCCAGACGGCCGCCCTGCATATTCCGGGAGCCAGCCTGGCTGCCATTGCCGACCCGACACCGGGGCAAGCCGCCCGCCTGGCTGAAAAGCTCAATGTCCAGCGGGTCTACACAGATCCGCAGCAATTGCTGGATGACCCTGAAATCGATGGTGTCCTGATTGCGGCTCCGGCTCGCAGCCACGCCGAACTGGTCATCGCAGCCGCCCGGGCCGGGAAAGGCGTCTTTTGCGAAAAGCCCATGGCAATCACGCTTGATGAAGCCGACCGGGCCATCGCCGCAGCCGCCGACGCACGGGTGCCTTTGCAAGTGGGGTTCAATCGACGCTTTGCCAGAAGCTTTCGTCAGGCGCATCTGGATGTCGTCGCCGGCCGGATTGGTACACCGCAACTGCTGCGCTCGGTCACCCGCGACCCGGCATTGAATAATCCGGCCGGCATCGGGCAGTGGGTCATTTTTCTGGAGACGCTGATCCACGATTTCGATGCCCTGCTCTACCTGAACCCCGGCGCCAGGGCCGTGGAGGTGAATGTCATGGCCGATGCACTGGTCGCTCCGGCCTACAAGGACAAGGGCCTGCTGGACACCGCTGTGGTGACGATCCGTTTCGATAACGGCGCCATCGCGACTGCCGAGGCCAACTTCCAGGCGGTCTATGGCTACGATGTGCGGGGTGAAGTCTTTGGCAGCGCGGGCATGCTGACCATGGGCAGCGTCGCCCAGTCCGAACTGGTGCGTTATCTGGCAGATGGCATTCAGGCCGATACCCAGCGCATGGACACCGATCTGCTGCGCGATGCCTACATCGCCGAACTCAATCACTTTGTCGACTGCCTGCGCAGTGGCGAAAAACCACTGGCAAGCGGTGAAGATGCCCGGGCGGCACTGGCCATTGCCCGCGCCTGCATCGAGTCAGTCCAGCAGGGCAAGACAGTCCAGATACAAGGAGAACCGGCATGAGTTTCTGCCCCTTCAAACTGGCAGTCAGCGCCGAAATGGTGTTTCTCGACCTGCCCTTCGTGCAACGTGTCCAGCGTATCCATGAGCTGGGATTCAGTGCCGAAATCTGGGACTGGACCACCAAGGACATCGCTGCGCTGAGTGCCACTGGCGCTGATTTCACCTCCATGACCGGCTATATCTCGGGCAACCTGACAGACGCCGAAGATATTCAGCGTTTGCTGGACAGCGCCAGAGAATCACTGGCCGTTGCCGAGCGCCTGAACTGCCCCAGCCTCAACCTGCATGGCACCGGCCTGGATAACAAGGGCCTGCCGGTCAAACCTGTTGGCCATGCCAGCGGGCGCATGTGGCTGAACGCCTGCAAGACCCTGGAGAAAATCGCCCGGCTTGGAGAGGAGCATTCCAGGGTATTCCTGCTGGAAAACCTCAATACACAAGTCGACCATCCCGGCACGCCCTTCTCCCGGGCCGAAGATACACTGGCCCTGATCGAAGCAGTGGATAGCCCTCATCTGAAAATGAATCTGGACCTCTATCACGCGCAAATTGGCGAGGGAAACCTGATCGAACTGATCCAGCGTGCAGGCACCGCCATCGGAGAAATCCAGGTGGCGGATGTGCCTGGGCGCATGGAGCCCGGCACCGGGGAAATCCATTACCCGGCCATTGCCAAAGCCCTGCATCGAACAGGCTACAGCGGCGTGGTCGGCCTGGAAGGCTGGGCCAGCGGCGACCCGGACATTGCGCTGCACCGTTTTCGCCAGGCCTTTACTCTGGAGGAGTGAATATTCAAAAGCCTCTGGCCCGGCCATCGAGCTGTCCGGCGCGGGCCAGAAGCACCGTTTACTTGATGAATTTCAACTCATAAAAACAAAAGGAAAACCATCATGCGTCACTCACTTGTACTTGCCTTCCTGACCCTGCTGTTCAGTCATGCGGTGCTTGCCGATTACCGGATCGGCGTCAGCATCGCCAAGGTCGACGATAACTTCATGACTTACGTGCGCAACGGTCTGAATGACGCGGCGAAAAAAGAAAACGTGAAGATCCAGTTCGAGGATGCCCAAGGGGACGTGGTTCGCCAGCTCAGCCAGGTCGAGGGCTTTATCAGCCAGAAAGTGGATGCGATCATTGTATTGCCGGTCGATACCGCTGCTGCCGTCAATATCACCCGTGCCGCCACCAAGGCCACAATCCCGCTGGTCTACGTCAACCGCCGCCCCGACCAACAGACACTGCCAGCCGGCGTTGTGGCCGTAGCCTCTCAGGACATCCAGGCCGGTCAGCTACAGATGCAATACCTGGCTGAAAAGATGGGCGGCAAAGGGAATCTGGCGATCATCATGGGTGATCTGGTGCAAAACGCGACCCAAGGCAGAACCGAAGGGGTCAAGCAGGTTTTGAAGCAGTATCCCGACATCAGGATCGTGGGTGAACAGAGTGCCATGTGGCAGCGTGACAAAGGCATGGACCTGACCAGCAACTGGTTACTGGCCGGAGTCAGGATCGACGCGGTCGTGGCCAACAATGATGAAATGGCAATCGGTGCCGCCATGGCACTGCAACAGGCCGGGCAACGCTCGACACCTGTTGTAGGTATCGACGGCCTTCCCGATGGTCTTGCAGCCATCAAGCGCGGTCAATTGGCAGCATCGGTGTTTCAGGACCCGCAGGCCCAGGCCAGCAGTGCCATCACCGCCGCGCTACGGATGATAAAGGGAGAGCCCGTAGAGTCCGATATATGGGTGCCCTACCAATTGATCAGGCCGGATCAGGTCTCGACCTTCGCACAACACTTCAAGTAGCCCGACAGAGATAGTTCTCAAGCAGCGTGACGACTTCTGCGACAAAATCCGGATTGCCGAGCAGGTCTGGCCTGTCGGCAGTCACGGTATGGATGATGCCGTGCGCAGCGATAGCCATCAGGTAGATCGAAAGATCCGGGTCGGGGACATTCTTCATGAACGGCTTCAGCACCTCAGCGAACTGTTTGCGCATTTGATCCGGGTCATCCGCCTGCCTCACCGTATGGGGCAGCTCCTCATGGATTGCCTTGTGCAATGCCGGCGCAACACGGTGTTCGTTGACGATCATCTCGACAATCAGGGTCAGTGCGTCGCGCAGAGAGGGCTGCTGCGGCAAGACTTCCAGCGCTTTGAGCAAGTCAGTGCGCGTGGCCACCGCGTGGCGCCGCTGCAATTCGGCAATCACGGCTTCCTTGTTCGGGAAGAACTGATACAGCGAACCGATATTGACGCCCGCACGTTCTGCAATGGCATTGGTCGTCAGGCCTTCCCAGCCGACCCGGATCAAAATGTAAGTCGCCGCCTGAATAATCGCATCGACCGTGGCACGGGAGCGCGCCTGAGCCGGGATTTTCCTGGGGTTTACGGCTGCTCGACCTTTGCTCACGGGCGGCTCCAGAACATGAGTATTTAAAACATAAGCTTTAACTTACGATTTTGAAGCGTGGACACACAACACCCTTCATGTTCTTGAGAGCATTTCCAACCATGAAAACACCAGACTTCGTGAGTGCCTGGGACGGCTTCCAGACTGCAAATCACTTTCGCAGAGCCATTCGCAAATTCAACTCCAGCCCCATTGCAGAGGATGACGTCAATGCACTGCTCGCTGAAGCGGCTTATGCGCCGTCCAGCGGGAACATGCAGCCGTACGAGCTGCACTGGATCCGGGACCCGGCCTTGAAAACCAGTATGGCGGCGGCCTGCAATGGGCAGAAAGCGGCTGCATCGGCAGCAGAATTCATTGTCGTAGTGGCAAGCCCCGCACTCGGGCTGCGCACCGCCAAAGCGCAGCTTGAACATGTCGAAGGCTCATCGCTGCTGGGACAGAATTCCAAAGCCTATTACCGCAAGCAAGTGGGGATGTTTCAGAAGATCCTCGGGCTCGGATCTTCTGCCCTGTGGTCACCGCTGGTTTTTCTTGCGGCACTTATTCGCCCCACCTTGTCCCTGATCCCCATAGGTCACATCGGCGGCCGTCAATGGGCTGCGCGCAACGCCATCTTCGCAGCCCAGACACTGATGCTCGGAGCTGCCGCAAAAGGAATCGACTCCTGCCCGATGGAAGGCTTTTCCGCCTCTCGGGTTGCCAGTCTTTTAAAACTTCCACGGGGTTCAGTGATTCCGCTCGTTATAGCACTCGGGTATCGCGCCGATGATGCAAGAATCGAAGAACAGTGGCGCCAGACAATAACGGAGCTTGTGGTTTCGCACTGAATCCGGGTAGCAGCAGCCCCGATCAATATGGGCTGCTGCAACCACTTTAAACTGATAATAAGTCTCACTAACAAACGATAAATACTTTTATAAACTGCCTGATCATCCCCCTGAAAACACTCTTCCGACCCCATAGAACTTCGCCTTCAAATTCTGTCATTTCACATACTTGCAAAACGCTAGCACTGAACTACATTGCTATTCATTCCCAGCCTGCATAGTCAGGCGCCCTACCCGTTTGGTTGTATAGACAGGAGTAATGCCTGCCCCGGATGCAGTTTGAAATATCTGACAAGGACATTCCGTCATAACAATCAAGAGGGATGCTTGATGAAGCATAGTCAGTTGTACCGTGCGTTCTCTAAAACAGGAGTCGCCGGAAGTTGGTGGCTGTCGTTGCTGTGTTTTTCGATTCTGGTCATCGCCAGTTTCATGCTGTTTGGTGAACAGATCGAACAATTCCTGACAGGTTTAAGCCTGACGATTCCGTCAGACCCTATTCAGAAGTTAAACCTCGCACTTCTGTTGATTGCACTGCTTGCTTTCGACGTCGTACTGCCCGTGCCCTCCAGCATTGTGGCGCTGCTGGCGGTGGCTCTGCTTGGAAGTATGGGCGGTTATTTCGTCATCTTCATCGGCCTTTGTCTCGGTGCCGGCATTGGCTATGCCCTTGGCGCGGGCTACTTTCGCTTGCTGTCCGGGCGTCTGTCGGTCAATAAGCGCAGTACCGGGCAACTGGCCTATCAGCTCAATACCTTGTCGTTGATTTGCCTTCGTGGCGTGCCGGTTCTGGCCGAAACCTCAGTGGTCGCTGCCGGCATGCAGCGCTATCCGCTGCGTCAGTTCCTGTTGGTCACCACCCTGGCCAATGCCGGACTTGCCCTGGCCTACAGCGCTATCGGCACTTACCTCATGGAGAAGAACGCACTGCTGGCCACGGTACTGGCCAGTATGGTGCTGCCTGGTCTGTTCCTCGTCGGACGAAGCCTGTTAAAGACGGCAAAAGCCCGCCTTGTAAAAGACACCGGCCGCCCTTTGCAGGGCCGCTTCGAGGTCAGTTACAACTACCCCGTGGTCTTTACCGATCACCTGTTCGACCCGAAAAATGACTGCCTGCGTGAACAACTCACCACCCAGCAGGCTGGCCGGGTAACGGTGCTGATCTTTGCCGACGAGCAACTGCTCAAATCGTCGCCCCATCTGCTGCCGCAAATTGATGCCTACTTTGCCGCGCACAGCCACGACTTGCGCTTGCAGACCGCTCCCATCGCGGTGCCTGCGGGCGAATCGAGCAAGACCCCGCAAGTATTGCATCAGCTCTATGAGCACATGTTGCAGCACGGGCTGGACCGGCATTGTTATGTGCTGGCCATGGGCGGCGGTGCCGTGCTGGATGCCGTGGGTTATGCCTGCTCCACCTTCCATCGTGGCATGCGCCTGATTCGTATCCCGACCACGGTGCTTGCGCAGAACGATGCGGGTATCGGCGTCAAGAACGGCATCAATGCCTTTGGCCAGAAGAACCTGCTTGGTGCGTTCTGCCCGGCCAATGCGGTTATCAACGACTTTCAGATGCTGCTCAGCCTGTCGCAGCGTGACAGGATCGCCGGGCTGGCCGAAGCCGTGAAAGTGGCCTCCATCAAGGACTCGGCCTTTTTCCAGTGGATGGAGCAGCAAGCCAAGGCGCTGGCGGACTTCGAACACAACGCCAGCCGTTACGCCATCCGCCGTTGTGCGGAGCTGCATCTGGGGCATATCACCGGCGCAGGCGACCCGTTCGAGCGGGGCAACGGTCGGCCGCTGGATTATGGCCACTGGTCCGCTCACAAGCTGGAAAACCTGAGTCAGCACCGTTTGCGCCATGGTGAAGCGGTTGCCGTGGGCATGGCGCTGGACGCGCTGTACGCCAATGCGGTGGGGCTGCTGTCGGACACCGATACCGAGCGCCTGTTGCACTTGCTCGTGCAGCTCGGTTTCAGCCTCAACCCGCCCGAGCTGCTGCTCAAGGACTCGCAAGGCCGCTCGCTGATCGTGCAAGGGCTGGAAGAGTTCAGGCAGCACCTTGGCGGCCAGCTCTCCATCCCGATGCTCACCAGCCTGGGTGAGTCCACCGATCTGCACGAGATCGATTTCGCTCTGATGGAGCAAGCCCTGCAGCGCCTGTCGTCCTACAGCACATCGCCCCTCGGATGGACCAAGAGTTGCCCTGAATGAATCAGACCTCCTTGAAGACCTGGATGACTCTGGGTCGAGTCTCCAACCTGCCGACGGTATGGACCAATACCCTGGCAGCCGCATTGTTGGCCAGCAGCGCTGGCGCCCTCGCCCCACCCTCGCTGCTGGTCTGGGGCCTGCTGCTGGTCGTGCTGTCGCTGCTTTACCTGTTCGGCATGCTCTTGAACGACCTGCTGGATGCCGACTGGGATCAGAAACACGATAACCCGCGCCCCATCACCCTCGGGCTGGTCAGTCGCCAGCAGGTCGCACTGGCCGTCTGCGCCCTGATTCTGGTCGCCGCGGTTTCGATACTGGGCCTGAGCCAGTTGATCGAAGAACCGAACTGGCTACTGGGCAGCGCTGCGCTGTTGCTGGGCTTTATCCTGGCCTACAACCTGCTGCACAAGAAATACCCCCACAGCGTCTGGTTGATGGGCGCCTGCCGCTCGGCGCTTTACCTGACAGCGGCTGCCAGCCTGAGTGTGCCACCCGAACCCATCTGGCTTTGCGCGGCGCTGCTGGGAGCCTATATCAGCGGCCTGACCTATCTGGCCCGCCAGGAACATCGCAATCAGTTACTCAGCCGCTTCCCGCTGATTCTGATGCTGAGCCCGCTGATCCTGGTCAGCTACGCCAGCAACGGCATGTTCTGGCTGGTGTTGCTGATCTGGCTCGCCTGGCTGGGGCGCAATTACTGGCGTCATCTGGCCAACCCGCAGCATCGTCAGGTTCGCGCCTTCATCGGTGCCGGTCTGGCGGCGCTGCCTCTGTTCGACGCCATGGTTCTGGCATTGGCAGATCAACCCTGGGGCAGTCTGCTGTGTGTCCTGGTGTTCTTTCTGCTCCCTCGCTTCCAACGCTGGATCAAGCCGACATGATTGAAATCGCCCCGAATGGACTTGCGGCACTTGAACTCAGAGAAGAGATACTGACCGAACAACTGCAACGCTTCACCCGTCATCTGCAGATCTCCGAGTTGCAGTGGTGGGAAGGAGCACTGCAACAGATCGCGAAGAACCCGACGGCCAATACCCTGGTATTCCTGAGCAGTCAGTGCAAACGCTATCTGGCCGAACAGGCGACAACCGATAACGCCATCTGGACAAAGACCCAGAAGGCACGTGTGCAGTTGTTGGCCGAGGCCTTGAAGCATCAGGAACCGGGTAATCGCTCTCCTCTGCTGCGTCAGTTCTATGCCTGGGGCGACGATCAGGAAAAGATTGCGATCCTGAAGGCTCTGGACTGGTTCGATGCCAGCGGGCAATGCCTGGACCTCGCGCTTCAGGCCGGCCGCACCCATAACAGCCAGGTATTTGCCGCCATTGCGCTGGACAACCCCTTCCCGTCGAGCCATTACAACGAACGCGCCTTCCATCAACTGGTACTCAAAGCGCTGAGCATGAGCCTGGAAATCCAGCGCCTGCTGGGCCTGCCGGAACGTCGCAGCAGCTCGCTGAACCAGCTTGCCCTGGACCTGATGGAAGAACAGCTTGCAGCCGAGCGCCCGGTCTCAGTCGGCCTGGTTCACGTCATCGCCTTTGCGCTGCTCACGGCGTCGCAACACCAACGACTCGCCCAGCTGAATCAGGCGCAACGCCTGCCGGCCGAATGGGCAGATCACTTTTACCAGTACGAAACCCGACTCCCCCAATGATTGCCCCTTTCTGACTGCGAGGATGTTCCATGCTCAAGTACTTCGATCCGCACATCCACATGGTAAGCCGTACCACGGACGACTATCAGAACATGGCCGCCGCTGGAATCACCGGAGTCATCGAGCCGGCTTTCTGGCAGGGCCAGGCGCGCACCAGTGTCGGCAGCTTTGTCGACTACTTCGATACGCTGCTCGGCTGGGAGCGCTTTCGTGCCAGCATGTTCGGCATCCATCACTTCTGCACCATCGGCCTCAACCCCAAGGAAGCCAATAACCTCTCGATAGCCGAAGAAGTGCTGGAGATCCTGCCCCGCTATCTGGTCAAGGACGGCGTGGTGGCGGTGGGCGAAATCGGCTACGACGACATTACACCCGACGAGGACCGTTTTCTGGCCGCCCAACTGGAACTGGCCAAGCAGTTCCACCTGCCAGTTCTGGTCCACACCCCGCATCGCGACAAGATTGGTGGCACCAAACGCACTCTGGCGGTGATCCGGGAAGTCAACATTCCCGAGCATCTGGTCATCATCGACCACCTGAACGAACTGACCTTGCCTCTGGTGCTGGAAACCGACTGCTGGCGCGGCCACTCGATCTACCCCAACACCAAGATGTCGGAACAACGCATGGTGGCGCTACTCAAGGAGTACGGCACCGAAAAAATGGTGGTCAACAGCGCTGCCGACTGGGGCATCAGCGACCCGCTCAAGGTACCGAAAACCGGTCAGGCAATGCTCGATGCCGGCTTTACCCAAGCCCAGGTTGAACAAGTGCTGTTCCATAACCCGGTGGACTTCTTCGCCCAGAGCGGACAACTGGACAAGACCCTGGTCAGCACCCCGCTGCCCATTGACCAGCGCAAGCAATGGCAGGAAAACTCGGCCCTGCGTGGCCAGGAACCGGTGGTCAAATGAGCGCCGCCTCAGGCTGGACCGCCGCCCAGATAGGCTATTGCAGCAATGTGCATCCCGCGCCCGGGCTGGCTGAACTGTGCGCCTCCATCGAGCAGCATTTCCAGGGTGTACGCCAGCAACGCAAGCTGGTCGAGCAGGAAAGCGGGCTATGGATCAGCGCCCAGGCAGCTCAGGAGCTGCAAGATGATTCAGCGCGCAAGGCCTTTCTGGACGTGCTGAAAAACTGCGGCGTGCGGCTGACGTCACTCAACGGTTTTCCCTACGGCCAGTTTCACAAGGGCGCAGTGAAAGCCGAGGTTTACCTGCCCAGTTGGGCTGACGCCGAGCGACTGGCTTACAGCCTGCAACTGGCGGAAATTCTCGCCCAGGCATTGCCTGCAGATTGCGATCAGGGCGTGATCTCGACAGTGCCATTGGGTTACGCCGCCCACTGGAGCCCTGAACGGCAACAGCGTGCCGAACAGTTTCTGGGGCAACTGACCTCTTCTCTGGCCAGCCTGCGGCAGAAGACCGGCAAGAAGATCGTGATCTGCCTGGAAATGGAACCGGACTGCGTGCTTGAAAACACCACGCAGGCCATCGAGTTCTTTCACCGCCTGCAAGCCCGCGATCCCCATCACGAGCATCTGGCCTTGTGCTTCGATGTCTGCCATCAGTCGGTCGTCTTCGAGCACTGCTACGAATCCCTTGAAAGTCTGCGCAAGGCCGGGGTTCCAGTCGGCAAGATCCAGTTATCCAATGCCATGATCTGTCGACTGCCCGCCGAGGATGACAGTCGCCGTGAGCAGGTTCTCGACGCTCTGGGCGACTTTGCCGAAGCCACGTATCTGCATCAGGTCAAGACCCTGGACCCGCAAGGCCGATTGAAAGCCTGGGCCGACTTGCCTGCGGCACTTGAGAACCCCGAGCAAAGCACCGAGCTGAGGATTCATTTCCACGTGCCGCTGTTCAGCGAGCAATTGCTGTTGCCGGAGCTGAGCGGCAGCCAGATTGCCCTGGCCCAGACCTTCGACTTCCTGGCAGACCACGCCGACTTCCGTCCGGTACTGGAGGCGGAAACCTATAGCTGGAACGTCCTGCCTTCGGCCATCAGGCCACAGACCGAACGGGCCTTGCTGCTGGGGATCGCTGCCGAACTGCAATGGGTCGAGGCGCAACTGCGCCAGCGGGGATTGTTGCTGCCCCACACCAACAGACAAAAGGCGTATGCGGATGCGATCTGACCTGCCGCCGCTGTTGCTGATCAACGTGGTGGGGCTGACACCCGGCTTGCTGGGCGATGCCACACCGCAGATCAACGCTTTACTCAAGAATGCACAGATGGCCAGTCTGCAACCGGTCTTTCCGGCAGTGACCTCGACTGTGCAGGCATCCATTCTCACCGGCCAGCCGCCATCGAAGCATGGCATCGTCGGCAATGGCTGGTATTTCCGCGATCAGGCCGAAGTGCGCTTCTGGCTACAGCCCAATGACCTGATACAGGGCGAGAAAGTCTGGCATGCCCTCAAACGTGAGCATCCTGACTTTCGCAGCAGCCAGTTGTTCTGGTGGTTCAACATGTACGCCGACGTGGATGCCGCCATCACGCCACGCCCACACTACCCCGCTGACGGTCGCAAGATGTTCGGCCTTTACTCGTCGCCGGCGTCACTGCACGAAGTCATAGAACAACAGATTGGCGAGTTTCCATTCCCCGGTTTCTGGGGACCCGCTGCCGGCATCTCGTCCAGCCGCTGGATCGTGGATTGCGCCATGGCCGAATTCCGCATCAACCGGCCCAATCTGCAACTGGTCTATCTGCCGCACCTGGATTACAGCCTGCAACGCCACGGGCCGGATCATCCGTCGATTGCCGATGAAGTCAGGGCCATCGACCATGAAGTCGGACGTTTGCTGAGCTTTGCCGAGCAGCAAGGTGCCAAGGTCATGCTGCTCTCGGAGTACGGGATCGAAGCGGTTCAACAGTCGATATCGATCAACCGGGTGCTGCGCTCGGAAGGCTTGCTGCACGTGCGGCAGTCCCTGTCCTGGGAACTGCTGGATCCGGGTGCCAGTGCGGCCTTTGCCGTCACCGATCATCAGATCGCCCATATCTATGTGAGGCAGGCGCAGGACATTCCCAAAGTCAAAGCCCTGTTGCAACGTCAGCCGGGCATCGAGCAGGTGCTGGATAAAACCGAGCAGCAGGCCTGGCAACTCGATCACCCCCGCAGCGGCGAGCTGGTGGCCATCGCAGAGGCCGGTTACTGGTTCGATTACTACTACTGGTTCGATGATCGCAAGGCACCCGACTTTGCCCGCACCGTGGATATTCATCGCAAACCCGGTTACGACCCGCTGGAGCTGTTCATCGACCCGGCCATTCGTTTCCCGAAACTGAAAGTGGCGCGCCGCCTGCTGCAGAAAAAGCTCGGCTTTCGCTACTACATGGACTTGATCCCTCTCGATACCCGACTGATTCGCGGCAGCCATGGACGCTTGCCCAGCGACGAACAGTCAGGCCCGTTACTTATTACAAATTGCGAACTGCAGCTGCCGGAGCGTCTTCCTGCAACAGCCGTCAAGCAACTGCTTCTGGAGTACTTCCGGGGGCACCAACACCGTGATCAGGCCAATGCCAAGGAGATTTCATGCGGCGAGCCCTTTGTGTAACCGTTCTGAGTGCTGTAGCCGGTCTGGCTCAAGCGCAGACGCCGACCCCAGCCAATTTCGATTGCACCAACCTTTTCAAATTTGGCAGCAGCCCCGCCACGACCTGGACTGCATTCCAGCAGAGCCCTGAAACCATGGCCTGGAACTGGTTTGCCTGCCTGAACCAGCCCGCAGCCCAAGGCAACCCCAATCGTGTCTGGGAAACCCTCAAGCCCAGCGATCAGGTCTATCTGGGCAATGGCGCACAGCCTCTGCCCTATGCCCAGCGCGAACCGTTGCCAGCCGATGTGAGCAAACAGGCCCAGACACTGGGCCTGAACATGCAGCGCGCTTTCCAGAACCTGGACAGCGTGCAGCAGGTGGACGGGCTGATTCTGCAAATGGGCAACCAGGTACCTGCAGCGCAACGGGGCCAGCCGGTGCGTTTTCACCTGCAGATGAGTGAAGACACCTTCAATTACATCATGCAGCAAAAGGTCTACAACGCGAACGGCCAGGCGGCCCTGACCAGCAGCCTGAACTTTCCCTCCACAGCCTGGGAGCTGAAAACTTCATGGCTGTGGATCGGTGCCGATCAGACTTTCATGCAGCAACTGACCAATGATGGTTACTACATCATTCAGGCCTATTACCTGGAGGACGACGAGAAAACCTATAACGTGGGTTATGCCGCCCTCAGTGGCATGCACGTCATCAACAAGCTGTCGCCAAGCTGGGTCTGGACAACCTTTGAAAACAAGAACAACAGCAAGTACAGCGTGACCAATGACACTCCGGCAAAGCCCATGACCAATATCACCGGGCCAACAGCGGCGGCAAAACCGGTCAACGCCACTTTCCAGGCTCAATACCCTGCGCTGGCGCAATACGAATTGATCGGCGTCCAGTATCAGAACGATGGACAGTTGCTGGCCAACTCGCAACTGGAGTCGGCTTTCCAGAGCAATTCCGACTGCCTGGCCTGTCACAGCACAGCGGCCTATTCAACGAAGACCAAGACTTATTTCAACTTCGCGCTCGACCAGAATGGCGGCCTCGCCTACCCGGTCAAGGAGCTGCCCGAGTCGGCCTATGCCGGTTACGAAAAACTGGACTTCGTCTGGTCGCTGAAACGCGCCCAGTGGCAACGACCTTAAGGAGCATGACCCTATGAGCGTGTTGAATTTCCCTCGTATCTATTTCAATGGCCACATGTTCTGGAACCCGCCGACGGCCAACAACAACGACATGTTTCCGCTGTACGACGCGGTCAAGATGCAGATGAACTGGCCGTTTCTGGCCGAGTACGGCATCACCCCCGAAAACGCCGCCAGCACTCTGCTGCCCTGGACCATCGCACCGATCCCCACCGTTCCAGACTATGTGCTGCAAGTACCCGGCAACGCTGCGGCGAGCGGTATCCCTGGCGAATGGAACCTGTTTGGCGATAACAGCTGCGGCACGGTCAGCCACAACCTTACCCAGTCGCTGGTCATCGGTGGCGAGTTGCAGACCAACAGCTATATCAGCCAGGACAACCTGGTCAACAAGAGCTACCAGTTGACAGGCAACCCCTTTGGCGGCACGGCCCCCTCCGCGGCACGTTTCGTTGATGTCAGCCCCTGGCAGAACACGTTCACGGCGCTGTACTTCGACAATCTGGTCATAGGCGACAACCAGTGCGGCCTGACCCTCAATCGCCAGCACCGCATGCTCGACCGTTTTCTGAACTTCAACTGGGGAGCCTTCGGCGGCCTGAGTTATGTCACCACCACCTGGCAGACCTGTTTTCCCAAGGAAAACCTGCAATGGGTGATCGGCGACTCGGTTCTATTGCAGAACCTGCAGCAGCAGATGGAACAGCAAAACGCCAAAGGCCTGATGTTCCGCTTCTCGACCTATCTGACCTACTACGACAAGAACGGCATCTTCAACGACTACCCGCCCTTTATCACCCACCCGACAGGCAACGAAAGCCCGGCAAAAATACTGGCAGAAATGCAGGCCATGTATCAGAAAGGTCTGGATAACGTCGCCGATATCTTTTTCAACCCGGCCTACAGCCGCACGGCCGGCACACTGGGGTTATGGTTCGAGGATGAATTCCCGACCGCACCCGCAGGGCAGCGTCTGGTCCCGGCCTCGCCTATCAGCGTTTACAAGACCAAACCCGGCGATACCCCGCTGCCGCCTGGCGTGGCTATCCAGCTTGGGGTGATTTCGGCTCAGGTGCAGCCTGAGAACAACACCCTGTCGCTGGACCTTGGAACCGGATTCCCGTTCTATCCGGTCGACAGCAAGGCGGCCATTCCCGTTGCGGAAAAATTCCAGGCCGGTGACTACCAGGTGGGCGTACGCAATAACGGAAAATTCACTCCGGTAGCGAACTTCGGCTTCGAGCAGTACCGGCAGTTTGCGTTCGACAAGCGCGCCGGTATTCTCGACTTTGCCCTGAGCGCCGATGACATCGCCACGCTGCAAAGCGGGCCGCTGGAACTGCGTTTGCTGGGCTCGTCACCCAAGACCGCCGCCACGCAACAGATGTGGACTGCCGAGGTAGTGGAAAGCGCCAGCTTCATCGATGTGGGTGATATCAAGACCCTGAATATCATGGTCCAGTACGACGGCAAGCCGGCAGTGGACACAGTGATCTGGGTGGCGGAATACAACAACGCCTTCTCGGTAACCACCAGCGACTATTATCTGGCCTTCCGCAATGATCCGGACTTCACGCTGTTCACCAACAATCCATTGGACTACTCGCAGAACCAATCCCGACTGCCGCAATTTATCGATACGCCCCTGGTAGTGAGTCAGGCAACCAAAGGCAGCGGCCGCAGCCTGAGTGCCGTACATTCTGCGGCAATCAACACGGGAACCAATGGCGATAAAGTCAGCTATCAGGCCTATCTGCACGAACCCACAGCGCTGTCCCTCAAACATTGCCTGACATTTGCCAATGCCACCCAGTTGCAAGGCACCCTCCAGGGCAACACCACGGTGGATTACAGCGTGGTACAGATCAAGACCGACGCCAAAGGCATTGCCCAGGTGATGATCAACGCCACGGCAGCCGGCTTTCCCACCCTGAGGTTCTTTGTCCAGGAAGGCGATCAGCCTCCCGCGATCCCTTTCAGCTTCAACTACATGGAAGCCTACACCGACTTCCTGGCACCGTTGCGGGTGCTGCCTATGGAGCCCAAGTTGCAAAAGGACTTCGTCGACTACTGGAACAGCATCTGTACGCAACAGGATGCCCGTGTATTGATCTGGGAACAGTTCATCTATCCACGAATCCTCGAACCCTTCTATTACCTGTACCCGATCATGACCAAGTACATGCCTCTCAACTCCCTGAAACGCATCGAGGGCGCGGTCGATCAGTTGATCAAACTGATCGGCAAGCCATACCAGGAAGAAAGCACACTGGCGATGCCCATCACCCGTGACATGCCGCAAAGCCGACGCGCCGTGCTGGAGCTTTGGGCGCAATCGCTGGTGAAGGCGAACTACCCGCCCATGCCGCTGAGCATGAGTAATTACCCTCAAAGCTGTTAAACCCGGCAGGAAAGCGGGTGGCTGAAAGGCCATCCGCGCTTGCAAAGGAGTGTCGTATGAAGTCCAGCATTTTGATTCGGCTGTTCATGTTGTCGAGCCTGCTGTTTTGCAACACCCTGTTTGCGCAGGACGGCGGCGATGTCTACTTCAGCATGGGTGTCCATAACACTTCGGGCTGCACCGAAAAGAATGGCAATTGCATTGCCAAGAGGAATCCGGGCGACCCAAGCGATCCGTTTTTCCCCGCGTACTGGGTCAGCAACTGGACGATGTACCGGGTGACCACCGACAGCTACAAGACCAACCCGCCGCCTTACAGCAACCCACCCGCCACCTTGAAAACCAGTGACTACAGCGTTTCCAAGGGCACCAGCTATTACGACACGACCTATATTCCGGCCGATGGCGATGGCTACGGCGCAATGATGGAGCACTACGAGAAATACTGCCTGCCGATCTTCCCGATCAAGGACAACAACTACACGTGCAGCTTCGTGTCGCTGGGCAACAAGGCGTACTTCCTGACTTACGAGCAGGACCGCCCCAAAGGCATGCCCGCCTGCTGCATGTTCTCGCCCATGAACCACCCGCCGCGCCAGGACTTCATCCAGCATTTGCCCTATAGCGCCGAGCGCAGCAAGAACCTCAACGCCAGCGTGCAAGCGTATGCCCTTGATGTGCCGGGGCCGGACGGTCCGATCCTGTTCGGTTATTCATTCTTCAAGGCCGCCACCAGCAGCCAGAAAGGGCAACCACCTTACCGGCTTCCTCAATCCTTCTTCTTTTCGGGCGATGTCTCCACCGCCAATGCCCCTATCGTCAGCCAGAACTACACCAACTTCCGCATAGCCAAACCGGACCCGGCCACTACCTGGGCACAGGTGGCGAAGATGTGCCCGGCAAACCCCGAGCCCTGCCAGTTGTTCAATCCGCCGACCACACTGAGCAATGGCAAAAAGGCGCAGTGGAACAACCTGATGCCCAACAAGCCCTGACAGACAAGGACGCATGCCATGAATAACCGATATCGTCTTGCCCTGGCGCTGCTGGGCAGTGTCAGCCTGCCTGCGCTAGCTCTCGAACAGCCAATGCCGGATGTGTCTGTGACGAGTCTCAACTGCCAGCTTCCCGGCAGCGCTCCAGCCGCCAAAAGCGGCCAGGACCTGTTCGATCTGTACAGCTGGCAGATGTTCATCGCCCTGAACTGGCCCGTAACGGATGGTCAGCGCGGAACCCCCGATTGCAACAAGAAACCCGGAGATGCGGGTTACACCGTCTGGCAGAGCTACAAGAACGTCAGTGAAATATTCCCGGCGGACGGCAGTAATCCAGGCCCCTGGAATACTCCGTTGACCGGCAGAAATCTGGGCATGATCAATATTTCGGCCCTGAAAAACACCGGCGTACTCCAGGCGGTCGATCAGGCCGTGGGCGGCTGGCTGATCGATCAACGCGGTAACCCGACCTACTACGACATCTCGGCCAACGAGGTTTCGTACAACTACATCGTGGACAACAACTTCTACAACGCTAATGTCGTGTCCAAAGCCAGCAACATTTCATTCCCCAACGAAGTCATCGAGGTCAAGTCGAGCTGGCGTATCCTCACACCCGCCGACAACGCCAGTCGTTACCTGACGATTCATTCGCAGGTCGATCTGTTCGATGATCAGGGCAAACCCACCGGTGCTGTTGCAGATGCCTATCTGGGTCTGGTGGGCCTGCACATCATCACCAAGGTGCAAGGCTATCCACAGTGGATCTGGTCCACTTTCGAGCAGATCGACAACGTGCCACCCAAGAAGGAGTCGGGAGGCCAATGGATCGACAACCCGGCACCCGGCATCAACTACTCCTACTTCAACCCCCACGCCGATCCTGCCAGCCTCAATCAGTCCCCGTGCGACTGGCAGACGCAAGACAACAAGATGGTGTGCGTGCCCAAGGCAGGCACCACCTTCCAGACCCCGAACCCGCTGAACCGGGTGACGCCGATTGCTCTCTCCACCGAACTGATCAACAAGGGGTTCCAGCTCAATCCCGGCCTGCAGCAAAGCGCTCTGAAGTACTACCAGCTCGTCACGACCCAGCGTCCGTTCAACCCGAACAACCCCGGTAATCCGTTGGGCCAGCCGACCCCGGCACTTTCGGCCAACGTCACGATGGAAAGCTATATCCAGGCCAACAGCAGTTGCATGGCTTGCCATTCCATGGCGACACCGGTCGGCAGCCCTTACAAGGCCGATTTTTCCTACATGTTCAAATTTGCACAGCCCGCCACCCAAGGCCCCAAGGACGAGAAATAGACCATGAGCATTCTTAATGGACCACGAGTGAACTTCTGGGGTGGCATCAGCACGGATGTGAGCGTGCCGAACAATTCAGCAACTGTGCCTCAGAACGATACAAAAGGATTCAAGCTATTTGATCCGGCGACCTCGACTATTGCCCCAGAGGCACAGTCCTACACCGATGAGCAATTGAACGAAAAGATCAATGCGCCCTCCAGTACTGCGCCAGCCAGCGGTTACACCCAAGGTGGCTGGAATCACTATGGCCAGCATCTCGTCGAACTGGATACGCAGATCAGTTCACAGGGCAATCCGGGAGCGATCAGCAAGCAAGGCGACCTGGTGGGGCAACCCGTCTATCTGCTCGGTTCACTGGACCCGGCAACCGGCCAACGCAGCTCCTCAGGTCCGATGATGGTAGATCTGGACCCGACCTCAGTGGTGACTACCCAGATATTTGTCGGCGGTCTTCAGATCGGCAACATCGGCGATGTCCAGTTGCTGATCAACTGCGATACCGTGTGCAGCAGCCTGGATGTGAAACAGCGAATACTGGGGCCTGAGACCATGGATGCTCCAGGATCCTTTGCCCTCAGCGGCACATTCCAGTTGACCTTCCCGCTGGACAGCATCGTCAGTTACAACCAGCAGAGCGAAATCCTGCAATCGATCATCAAGGCTCCCGGAGCAACCGGTATCGTCCTGCGCTTCGTCATGTTCGAGATGTGTCCGACCCTGACCACAAAACAACTGAATGCCGATTATGCAGCCAGGAAATACACACCCAATCCAAGCATTGGCAGGGTTATCGGCACATTGGCACCGGCCTTTGCCGACGAGCCTGTCATCTGCCCAGCGGGCCGGCTGCTCGTCAACCAGAACACAGGAGGTACCGGTTTTGCAGACCTGAGCGACAACGGGTTATTGAGCATCGATATGGTGAACCTCATTCCTGAGGAGACGTTCAGGTCCGACCGTACTGCCATTACCAGTCCCATCGGACCCAATGCCGATTACGGTCCTGTCAACTTCTGCGCGGGTACTACAACCCTCACGACTCTGACTCCGGACAATGAGTACCTGCAGAATTATTACCTGTACGGCGGTATCGTGGATTTGCCGCTTGATGCAGGCACAGTACAGCAGGTCAAGACCCAGCCATTGACCATCACGGCTCCAGACGAGGTCATGAACTATAGACTTGATCCACCTGCAAAGACGTCTCTACAAATCGCCGAGTCGCCCTACAGACTCTACACCGACCAGCGAAATATCTATCTGGAAGACCATCCTGACGGCCTGACGATTCCATTGCAGGTCAGGTATCTGGGTGGGCCTGTTCCTTCCGACACCTCTATTAAAATAGCCATTGGCACAAGCCTCGATTGCCTGAACTATCCGTCATCGGTTTCCGTACCCGCCAATCAACATTCGGTCAATATCGATATCAGCCTGAAAAACGGGACCGAAGCGTTGGCGGGCTTTCCCAAGCTGACGTACACCCTTGCGGATAACAGTCCATACTTCAGCGCCTTCCGCAAATACTCCCAGACAGACTTCGGAATCCCTGAAGGCAGCATCATCACCTGGGATCAGGTGTACCCCAACGTGCTGCGCTATCACTATCTGGCGTTCCCTGCCATGTCGCGCTACGTACCGCTCAATCAGCCAGATGCGGTCATGGGCGCCAAGAATGCCATCCTTGCGCGCACCTCGGACAAGTACAAAGGCACCACTCTTTATATGCCGGTCGTGCGTTCGATGTCGCCCAGCCAGCGCGCACTGCTCAGCGCCTACCTGACAGGTACGCCATGGCAGCCGCAGCAATGAGTGCCCCACCCATGGCTATGGAGAGCTTCATGACTGTTCCCATTGAAATTCCCGCTCACCCCGTTGAGCGTCTGTGTGCCAGCACCTTCATTGCAGAAGGTTTGCTGAACCCGCGTGGGTTGTGTGTACGACCCGACGGCAGCCTGCTGCTGATCGAAGCCGGATCGGGCTTGCCCGATGCGACTTTCAGTGGCTGTATCAGCGTGCTGCGCCCGGACCCGAAAAATCCAGAGGCTTACCTGCCTGCCGAAACACTGGCGCAAGGTTTTCGCGCCATGAACATGCAGCCTCGCATGCTGCGGGACGAGATCATGGGCGTCTCGGACATCGCCTTGGGTGACGGGCGCTGCCTGGTCAGCCAGACCGACTATGTGCAGGGCTCGAAGATCCTGGATATCCAGTACTCGCCGCCCGAGCCGGTATTTCACAGCCAGGGCAACCTGAATTCCCTGTGCTATCACCCGGCTCGTCATAGCTGGCTGGCGGTCAAGCCTGATACCAACCAACTGGTGGAATTCAGTCAGGGCAATGAAGGTGAGCGCATCCTGGCTCAGTTGCCTGATCTGGCTCAAGGACAGGAAGCGGTGCCCGTCACACTGGTCTATGAGCCTGCGACCGGTGCGGTCCTGATCAGTCTGTTCTCCGGGGAGTTGCGCAGCGATCCTGCCAGACAGGGTATCGATTTTGTCGACCGGGCCGGCCAGGTGATACGAGTCTGGCCGGACACCGGCAAGATCGAACTGCTGATCAGCGGGCTGCAATTGCCCACCGGCCTGGCAATACGCCCGGATGGCAGCGTTCTGGTGCTGGAACTGTGCGACCGGCTGCTACAACCCTTGCGCCCCGACTGGGCCGGCGAACCCTTGCATGGTGGTTTCGAGCGCTTCAGCGGCAGGCTATTGAGCTGCGACCTGCAAAGCCGAGAGGTTGTCGTTCTTGCAACAGGGCTGGATACCCCCTCCAACCTGTGCCTTGTGGAAAATGCCGTAATCGTCAGCGAAGGCATGGGACTCACCGGACGTCTACTTCCCGGCCGGGAAAATACAGTGGTGACGCTGACCGGGAGGTTACGGCGAGTGCATGTATTGTAGAAACCTAAGTATTCTCTGATCAAGTTCAGCACAGCGCCATCTGCTGTGCTGAAATAGTCCACCACTCCCGCCAAAATCAGCAGCCAGTCCCATGAATCAGGTGAGCTTTTCCGACTTCGAGTACTCTGGCAAACGCAAGCAGACCCGTCGCGAGCGCTTTCTGGCCGAGATGGAGCAAGTCGTTACCTGAAGCAGATGGGCTGAAAGCACGCTCATTAAGACGTGAAAAGGTCGAATCTGCCCACGATGGTCCGGTGATGCTCCTGATTATTAGCTTCTGAGCGGCAAAAGCTAACTTGACCGGAGGTTCCTTGACTTCCAGAAAGCCCTCCGTGCAATACGGGAAGGTCGTACCTGCCTCACCCCAGAAGATATTTGCAATCCCCCCTTACTGACCGAGAGCGCTAGAAAGACCAATATGCTGCGATGACCATTGACTTTTCAGGCCATAAAAATGCACTTTAGTCGACTCACGCATCAAAAGGCATTATCGACATGGAACAACCTTCAGAACCTATAATTGTCGGCACAGAGTTCAAATCCCCGTATCAATGGGCAGCGAAGATCGCACCAAAAGACCTACTGATACCCTATAAAAATGCATTATTATGGCTTGAGGGCATGGCCTTCAACTCCATTGAGGATCTAGAAGAAAAAATAAAGGAGGTAATGTATTACCAAGAACATGGATGCATGCCCTACGAGACAACTCCAGCGCCTTTTACCACAAGCAACAACAACAACAACAACAACAACAACAACAACAACAACTTCTTCTTCCCCCAAAGCTCTTCATCAGTCACAGACACAACGGAATGGAACACCGTAAAAGCCTCCTCCCGCAAAAAACCGTCCCCAAGCCTAAAATCACAGATGATGAATTGGCAACCCGAATAATGCACCAAGCACATAACATATTCAAAAATGGCTGGCACTACGCTGGGCCAACATTAAGGATTAGCGACGTTTACGAGCATTTTGAAAAACACAAAACAAGCTATAACTCCAACACCTTAAAAAACAAAATAAGACTTGAGATGATAAAAAACACATACACAATAAAAGCTGGCTACCACTATGAAGTTGGCAGCAGCCTCGGAAAAGGCAACGGCTTCAACATAAAAATCAAAAAAACACTCAAAGACCCGTCAAAGCAAGCAGAAGAAAAAGCTTTCGCGCAGGTACATATAACCTGGGAGTAGCTCCATGGTGAGACTCATGAATAACTCCCTCAGTCGTAGCTGCATATCAATATTTTGCCTAAATGGATTATTACAACGAATGCAGCAAGTGACGCCATCCCTCTGTCCGGCATCGAATACCTATTCTGCGGCACAGCGGTCGTTCTCAAGGAACAAGGCATATGCACTTGCAACACACTCCACCTTTCCCCCTATCTCGTCTGAGCACTGCGAAACTGCTGGGCCTCAGCGCCGCCCTCGCCTGCGTCAATATCGCTCACGCCCAGAGCAGTGATGAAAACACCGTCAATCTGTCGAATATCGAGGTTTCTGCCGGTACGGTCAGTGCCGCCGAGGTATCGCGGGAGGAAGTGAAGAAGGTGCCGGGTGCCACCAATGTCGTGGACCTGAATGACGTCGAGCAAGGCCGGGTAGCCAACAATGAAGATGTCTTCAAATATCAGGCCGGTATCTACGCCAAGGCGGCCAACAGCGAAGGCGCGAAAATTTCCATTCGCGGCTCGGGCATCAACCGGGCGCCGGGCGCACATGCTTCAGGGCTGTTTGAAATGCTCGATGGCCTGCCGCTTACCGGTCCAGGCGGGACGCCTTATGAACTGAAGGAGCCTCTGTGGCTGAGCCATGTGGACGTGCGTCGTGGCGCCAACGGCTTCGATCAGGGCTCACTGGCCCTGGGCGGCTCGATCAATTACCTCACCCGTACCGGCTATGACGTCCCCAAACTGCAACTGCGCTATGAAGCTGGCAGCCATGGCTATACCAAGCGGCAGATCAGCTCCGGGCAGGTGCTGGGGGATCTTGATTACTACGTCAGCCTGACCGACTCGAACTATGACGGTTTTCAGGATCAAAGCGCCGGTGGCAGCAAAGGCATTGCCGCCAACGTCGGCTACCGCTTCAACCCGAATATCGAGACCCGTTTCTACTTCCGCTATCGGGAAACCGACAACGATACGCCGGGCAGGCTCACTAAAGACCAGATCCGTCACGATCCGCGGGCGGCCAACACTCTCAATGTGGCCCGCGACTCCAAACGTCTGCAGCCGGGCAGCACCTGGCTGGCCAACAAGACCACGTTCTATCTGGATGACAATTCCAGAGTGGAAGCCGGTCTGGTCTATCACGACTACCCCATGGACCTGCGCGAAGGCACCAACCGGCTCAAGGTTGCCTACACCGATATCAGCGGCACACTGAACTATATCCGTCAGGACCAACTGGCCGGTCATCAGAGCATCACCACCATCGGCCTGCGTACTACCAAGGGTTTGCCGAATAATGGCGCTTCCGAATACGTCCGTATTCCCACCGGCAACACCGCCGGTTTTGCCGTCGGCACCAAGACCCGGGATTACAGTTACCTGGGCTCCGACACGGCCCTGCACCTGAGCAACGACCTGGAACTGGTCCCCGACCTGTGGCTGACCACCGGCATCGCCGCCATCTATACCCGCCGCGAGACAGAAGTCACCTATCCCGAGGTCAACGACCCGGTCAGCACCCATGACTGGGATTACGCCGCCCGCCTCGGCCTGCGCTACGACTTCACCCCGCAATTGCAGGTGTACGGCAACCTCAGCCGTTCGGTCGAGCCGCCTCATGCGTGGTCGATGATCTGGGGCTCGAACAAGTTCTTCCCGGCCGGAAGCGGAGCCGCCACCGGTCTGCAACGTGCAGGTGTCGAGCTTGAGAACCAGACTGCCACCACTCTGGAGCTGGGCGGACGTGGTGAAAACGGCTTGGGTCGCTGGGATCTGGCCTGGTACTACTCACAGGTACGCCACGAACTGCTGAGCATCGAAACCCAGGCAGCGACCCAGACCACTTCGCAGATCATTGCGGAATCCAATGCCAGCCCGACGATTCATCAAGGGGTCGAGGCCAGCCTGGACAGCCCGCTGTGGCAAGGCGGCGCGGCAGGCAAGCTGGCATTGCGTCAAGCCTATACCTATAGCGATTTCCACTACCGCGATGATGATCGTTTCGGTGACAACCAGTTGGCTGGCATTCCCAAGCACTATTATCAGGCCGAATTGCGCTACAGCCATCCCACCGGTTTCTATATCGGGCTGAACACCGAGCATGCATCAAAGATTGCCGTGGATTACGCCAATTCATATTACGCAGACCAATACACGCTGCTGGGTGCAACGCTGGGTTATGCCTCGCCCAAGGATGACTGGCAGACCTGGCTGGACTTGCGCAACCTGACCAACAAACGTTACGCCAGCACCGTGACGCCGGGTTATGACGACCGAGGGCAGGATGTGGCCCGTTCGACACCGGGCGATGGCATGGGCGTCTATGCCGGGGTTTCCTGGAGCCTGCGCTGAGATGACTGCACCCCCATCGACTTGCCCTGTGCAAGCGATGGGGACGGGTCAGAAGTTTGCAGGCGTGTTGGCGCTGATGATCTCGGCCTCGTCCTGGCCGATGTTGCGAAAGCGATGGGGCAAGGTAGAGGGGAAATAGTAGCCATCGCCAGCGTTGAGGATATTGGTCTGGCCGTTGATGGTCAGCTCGACCGTCCCGCGCGTGACCAACCCGCACTCCTCGCCTTCGGCGTGCACGATAGGCTCGTCACCGGAACTGGCGCCCGGCGCGTATTGCTCGCGCAGAAAGCGCATCTGCCGGCTCGGCAAGGTCGCTCCGACCAGAAGCAGGCGTAACCCGTTGCGCCCCAGATCAGGCTGGTCATTGGCCCGGAACACATACTGGTCCTGCCCCGGCGGCTGATCGAAGGTGAAGAAATCCGCCAGAGTCATGGGAATACCCTCAAGCAGTTTCTTGAGGGAACTGACTGAAGGGCTTACCCGGTTCTGCTCGATCAGAGAGATCGTGGCATTGGTCACACCGCTGCGCCTGGCCAGCTCGCGCTGAGACAACTTGTAGCTTTCGCGTACCAGCTTGAGTCGTGCTCCTGTGTCCATAGCCGCCTTACATGAGAAATATTCGGTGAATTAGGCGCGGTTGATGGCAGACACCACAACCCCACAAAAGCCGCGTATTAAATCACGTTTGTCAGCGTACAGAACATGTCCTGACTCTTACTGGCTGCGGCGTTGCGCATAAACCTGACAGGCTTCGCGAAATGCCTCGAACAGACGCAACGACACCGGATTATCCAGGAACTGCCATTCAGGGTGCCACTGCACACCCAGCACGAACCCGGGCGCTGTCGGCAGGGAAACCGCTTCGACCAGACCGTCCGGCGCCAGAGCCTCGGCGCGCAAATCAGCCGCCAGCCGGTCGATGCCCTGGCTGTGCAGGCTGTTGACTTCAAAGCCTGGAGCCAGCCCAAGAGCGTCGAGTACACCACCGGGCTGCACCTGAACCCCATGCTGCGGGGCATATTGCTCTTCCAGCAGCTCACTTTTCGGCTCGCGATGGTCCATGTAACCCGGCAGTTCATGGACACGCTGATGCAGGCTGCCGCCCAAGGCCACGTTCAGTTCCTGAAAACCCCGGCAGATACAGAAAACCGGGACGCCTTGCGCAATGGCCTGCCTGAGCAATGGCAAGGTGTTGTGATCCCGAAATACATCATGCTGGGTGCCTTCGGCGCTGGGAGGCCCCTGATAGTGGCGTGGCTCGACATTGGAGGGCGAGCCGGTAAACAGCAGGCCATCCAGATGGGCCAGTAATTGCGCAGGATCGCTGGGCGTTGCCAGCACCGGCAAGACCACAGGAATACCGGCAAATGCAGCGGCCTCGACGTATTTGTCACCCGCCGTATGGGAGGAATATTTGCCCAACTGCTGACGGCAGGCAGTAACGCCAATCATTGGAGAGTTCGACATGATTCAACCTCTTTGACGATGCACGCGCAGGGCCTGTAAAGCCACTATCGCGCAGAATGGCTACGAGTCTAAGATAGTCATTACCGCAATTGGCATGGGCATTCTGGCAATGGAAGTATGCAGCGATGCAATATGAGATCAGTCACGCCGACCTGTCACTGGTGCTGGCATTGGTGCGCGGACGCACACTGGCACGTGCCGCAGAGCTGCTGCATGTCGATATCTCCACAGTATTCCGCTCCATCAGACGGCTCGAAGCGGCATTGGGTACGGCACTGTTCGAGAAAAACCGTCGTGGCTATATCCCCACCGACACGGCACAGGCCATGTCCGAACAGGCTGAACGCGCAGAGCTGGCCCTCAATGCTGCCCGCGTGGCCCTGCAACAAGGGGAAAACGTGGTCAGCGGCACAGTACGCCTGACCTGCACCGACGCCGTATTGCATAGCCTGTTGCTACCCGCCCTCGCCCGCTTCATGCCGTCCTACCCGGCGTTGACCCTGGAACTGGCGACCTCCAACACATTCGCCAACCTCAGCCGCCGCGATGCGGACATCGCCCTGCGCCTGACCAATACCCCGCCCGAGCATCTGATAGGCCGACAACTGGGCAGCGCCCACTATGTCATTTGCGGCCATTCTGACTATCGCGAGCCACTGCAAGACTCACCGGCTTGCGTGCCGTGGATCAGCCCCGACGACTCAATGCCGGACCACACCTCAGTGATCTGGCGCAGGCAGGCATTCCCTGCCGTCGTACCTCGCTATCGATGCAGCAGCATGTCAGCCGTCTCACAACTGGTGGCCGCCGGGCTTGGCGTGGCAGCCATGCCCGACTTCACCGCCCGCAGCCTGCCAGACACCGAAGTGCTGAGCCCTCCCCTGGAAGGCTGCAGCACCGACCTGTGGTTACTGACACGCCCCGACTGCAGGGCATTACGCTCGGTTCAGGTGCTGCTTGACGAACTGACGCCGCTGCTGCGCAGCGCGATTTAAGCTTCAAGCTGTAAGCCTCAAGCCTCAAGCCTCAAGCCTCAAGCCTCAAGCCTCAAGCTTTTGACTTATAGCTTATAGCTTGTAGCTTGTAGCTTGTAGCTTGTAGCTTGTAGCTTTCAGCTTACCCCCCTCCCTCCAACCGTACTTCAAACCGGCAGCCATTAGGCTCCCGGCTGGTCAGCAGTACTTGCCACTGCTGGTTGGCGCAGATGCGTTGTACCAGTGAAAGCCCCAGCCCCAGTCCATCGCCGCGCTGTTCATCCCCTCTGATAAAGGGTTGAAACATCTCTTGCTGCTTCTCGGCGGGAATTCCGATGCCGCTGTCTTCCACCACAAAGCTGTCCGCCTTCAGGGTCAGGCGAATGAAGCCCTGATCGGTGTAGTGCCAGGCATTGCGCAGCAGGTTGCCCATGACCGAGTGCAGGAGTGTCGCGTTATACAGCGTGTCCGAGGGTTCCTGGGGTTCATGGATCAGCTCCAGACCTTTTTGCCTGATAGGTTCTCCCCAGAGCTCGACCAGTTCATTGGCCACCATCGACAGTGTCGAACGCGGTCCCTGGTTGGGTTGATTGCTTTCGGCACGGGCCAGCAGCAGAAAGGTTTCCACCAGTTGTTGCATGGCTGCACTGGCCCTGGCAATGCGCACAACCTGTGAATGGGAGCGCTTGTCGAGGCTCGGGTTTTCCAGCAGCAGCTCACTGGAACTGATGAGGATCATCAAGGGAGTGCGCAGTTCATGGCTGACGTCACTGGTAAACAGCTTCTCGCGCCCCAACGCCGCACGTAACTGGCCCATGGTCTTGTCGAATGCCACGGCCAGGGTGCCCACTTCGTCCTTGGCATATTCCGGGGCCAATGCAGGCGCCTGCCCCATGAACTGCTCTCGCTGACGAACCTGGCGGGATAGCCGTATAACCGGCGCGATTACACGATGTGCCAACAAACGTCCCAATAGAATGGCCAGCAGCACACTCAACACAAAGCTGATGAAAACCACGACCAGCAGAATTCGCTCACGCTTGATGGAGCTATGCAGGTCGCGCAATAAAACGTATTTGCGACCACTCACCGACTCGACCATGGCGTAATAAGGACGGTTCTCCCGGGTCAGCTCATGAAAACCTTCGTCAAGTGCCTCAAGAGACGGCGTCATCGCCAGATCACCCGCTCCGCCCTGAACATAGAACAGCGAACGCTTATAAGGCCGATGCTGCCAGTCATCTGCGTCCTCCATCATCAATAGCCGATGAAGTTCACTGCCAAGGGTGATGATGGACAGCCGCTTCTCGACAACATGGACTGTAACAACAACACCTGCTGCAAATACGCCAGCAATCAAGGCGCTCATCACTGCAAAAACCGTGACGATGCGTTGCTTCAGGCTGTGTTTGTTTTCCATGGACTTTCCGACAACAGGACAATGCTCGACGACCCGAAATCACTCAAGCCTTCAGGCGTGAGTGATTATCGGGGAGCAGATGTCATGATTTCGTCAAGAAATGGTGCTGACCACGCGCAACGCCAGCCCTTCATAGGCATCGAGGGTAATGGTGAATTCGCCCTGTTGCGTCAGATCCCCTTCCACGCGCTCATTGATGATGTCCACCACCGGCCCCGGCGCGATATCCGGCAAGTGCAGGGTTTCGACAATGGTCTGTGCGCTGAAGTTGAGGGCCGTGATCTGCGTGCCTTTGCCGGCGGGCAACTCATGGACCATGACCAGCAGGCCGGGGTGCTCCACATCGGGAATCAATATCTGGCGACTGGCGGCAATATCATAGGCACGGCGTACCGCAAGTATCTTCTTGAGTTGCGAAGCAAACGAGTCCGGCTGCTGCAACTGGCTGATCAGGCTGCCGTACAAGGTTTTGGGACGGGGCATGTTGCCCGCGGAAAACTCAGCTTCGGGGTCGAGGTCCGCCAGATCGTAGGCCCCACGGTGAATCCAGCGGGTGTCGCCATCCTGCATCAGGTGCTGAACCTGCTCGGCGGGCAGCGGTAATGCACCGACCAGGTCCCACCCGGACAAGGCAAAAACCCCGGGCTGCATCGCGTTGTACATCACCAGCAACAAGTGAATGTGCTGGATCTGCTTGATGTCTGCCTCCTTGATCGTGTCGAGGTCACGAATCCCCAAGGCTGCAGTGATGATACTGGCCGTGGTGCAGGACACGCCGTTGGTGACGAACTTGAGGTTGTAGGGCGCATGCTCGCCCGCCAGATGCTCATACATCTCTTCGCGGATATGCTCGCGCAGGATGTTTCCGGGAAAGGTCTGACCTTGGTAGTGATAGGTGTCATGGGCATGCAAGGTCCAGAAATGCACCAGCTCCAGGGTCAGTTCATCATGATTCTGCAGGGCATGGATCAATGAAGCAGGGTCGATTCCGAATACATGCACCTGACGCAACATCAGGCGCAGGAACTCGGTTGTGCCGGTCAACAGCGCATGCTGATAGGCAGGCCGGGTGATGAAGTCGTAGGACAGATCGGCACCGCCATGGGACATGGCCGCAATATCGTCCAGAGTCAGGTTCAGTTCCTGAAAGCTGAAGCCGCCCGCCTTGCGGATTGCGCCGCCCAGCAACTGGTTGCCGGTAATCGACAGCGGGTGGCTTTCCGACCAGGCCGAGCCTTCAGCCTTGCGCTCCACACCCAGAAAGCCATTGGCATCCAGGCGCAGGATCCTCGCGCCCATGACGTCAATGGCATGCAGTGCGTCGCCAATGATCATCTGCTGCGCAGCAAAGCTTGGGTCCAGCCAGTTGAGCGATGGCTGGCCCTCCTTGAAGTAATGCAGGTAAACCCAGCGCCGGGCCTTACCATCCACGCCCTGAACCACGGCCGTGGCACTCCAGTCGGTTTCCTTGACACCCGGCTCGAAGAAAATGACGCGCTGCAATTGCCCGACGATGTAATGCTTGTCCCGAAGCTGATCGACCACCTCAGGCATCAGGTTGACCGCATCACGTCCAGCGGGCACGTCAGGCAACAGATGCCAGTCTTCCTCACGGATCTCGACCATATGGTAGAGGCCGGGATAATCCTCGTAAGCCATTTCCGCCAGCCGAAAATCCGCGCCCTTGCCGGTGTGTGACGGAATCACGTCATCAATGATGACGGCGTTGTGCGCGGCAGCGATGCGGCTGAGGTTCAGTAACTGGGCTTCGGTCCCCAGTTGCGGGTCGATGCCGAAACTGATCCGGTCAAAATTGCCGTCGATGCTGGGCGTAAGATTGCGGCCTTGCAGGCCACCGGAAAGTTTGAGCGGGCCGTTATGAATGCCCTGAATGCCGATTTCGGACAAGGAATGCCAAAGCGCTTCATCCCCCAATGCCTCCAGAACCGAGCCGCCTTCGCGGGTAATGATGGAAGCCGGATAGGCCGTGAACCAGACAGAGGCTATCGCCGAAGCATCCCTGGGACGAGCATGGGCGAAAGATCGCTGCCATAACCTGCCCTGCCCGCCATAGGATTTGGCACGCTGCCTTGCGGCATTGAGCATTGATTGTTCAACCAGCCAGTCCAGATACTGCTTGTCCGGTGTCGTCATAAGGTTCAGTCATCCACGTCCATTAGGGTGGCTCAAGACAGACCGCAAGCGCCCCGTCCCGAATTCATTACCTATGGGTATGAGCGCCAGCGATGGAAAACGTTGCATCCGGTTTTATGTGAGCAATCGCTTGGTCGGGATGATCGATGGCTTCTTCAATGTCTGCAGCACGGCATTGGCCGCATTGGACAATAGCGATGTGGGCCGTGCGACGACGCTGATATGACGCATGATCGTCAAGGGTAGCGGAACGGGCACAAGATTGCTGAAACGGCCGGCCAGCAAGGCGCTGGGCAGTATCGAAATGCAATGCCCCTTGGCAATCAGGTCCAGCAATGTTTCCAGGCAACTGAGCTCCCCGCGATGGCTGAGGCGCAACTGGGCCGAGGCAAGATGATTGTGCAGACGCTCAAGGCCTGGATGACGCCAGGCAACATAGCGCACGGTTTGCGAGAGTTCAGTGAAGCTGTGTACGGAAGGATGCCCGTTCCTGGCGCACACCAGCACGTAATAGTCGGACCAGTGATGATGCTCGATATAGTGCTCGCTCTGCACGGTGCTGGGCAGGATCAGGATATCGGCCAGTTCTTTTCTCAAGGGGTCCAGAGAGGGGTTTTGTTCGTTGCTGTGCACAACGCTCAAATGGATATCCGGGTAAATCCGGGCCAGAAAATCCAGCGACGTATCCAGGCTTGTTTCGAGAATGTGTGTGAAATAGTGGATTGTTACAGTACCGCTGGCCCTATTTTTTTTAGTTGTTCAAGCGTCGCCATGATACTGCCGAGGGTCTGGGTGATGACTTTTCCTTCCGGGGTCAGGGTGCAGCCTGTGCGGCTGCGGATGAACAGGCGCTTTTCGAAAAAATCCTCAACCTCCTTGATGGCGTAGCTGATATTGGACTGACTACAGCCCAGGATGGCCGCAGCCTCCGAGAAAGAACCATGCATTGCAACGGCTTGAACGACTTTGAAGAAGTGGGTTTTCATATTTCCTGCACTCTGGACGTGGCGATAGTGGGCGCGGGCCTGCAATTGAGCAGGTTGGTGAAGGGAATACAAGAAGCCCCGCAAACGCAATCCCGCAGCCTGCCGCAGGGCAACACAGAGGGATGTGTCAGACGGGGTAAAGCGACCGCTGCATTTTTCGAGAAAGGTGCGTTACGCACAAGCGCGTAACGAAATCAGTGATATTCCCTGCGCGGCTCAACGGCTGTGAGGCAGAGGGAATATCGGCACCGATGCTTCTGAAAAAACAGGAAAAAACGCAATGACAGGATGGCCCAGGGTTTGTACGAAAACTCGGCGAGCGACGCTCAGGCAAGGCGAAAACAGGCGAGGAAGCGGAGTTTACGTGTTGTAAATGAGCATTCCGAGCCTGTTTTCAACGCAGCATGAGCGACGCGCAGCCAGTTTGCGTGCGAAGCCTAGTCGTTTTCGGTCCAGTCGAAGTCTAGTTGCAGAGCGGTGCGTTCCGCCAGTTCGCGGCTGTGCAAGCGTTCAACCAGGTGCAGGCTCATGTCGATACCGGCGGAAATGCCCGCCGAGGTCACGAAGGAACCTTCATCGACCCAGCGCAGAGTGCTCAGTACATCGATGGAGGGGAACATTTCCTTGAGGTCGGCGATGTCTTCCCAGTGAGTGGTGACTTGCTTACCCGCCAGCTTGCCGGTCTTGGCCAGCAAGAAAGCGCCGGTGCAGACGGCAGCAACCACACGGCCGGGCACGGACTGATCACTGATCCAGTGGATGACATCCGGTTTTTCCAGTTCGGCGTTTACAACGCCACCCGGTACAATCAGGCAATCCATGGCCGGATGATCGTGGATCGAATAGTCCGGGTCGACCTTCAGGCCGGCCCTGGCGCGTACCGAAGCGGTGCTTCGGCCAATGGTGAATACATTGAACAATGGCCGTTCGTCGCGGCTTTTGCGTGCATGCATGCGCGTTGCAGTGGTGAACACTTCATAGGGCCCTGCGAAGTCCAGGACTTCGACATCGTCATAGACGTAGATACCGATATTGAGTGACATGAAGGGGCTCCAGAGTACTTGGTGACAGCCGTCAGATTACCCAGTAGCATCACACCGAACTACTGTCGGTAATGCCAATATCCGGTAACATCGCGCCATGAAAAATCATCTCGTCGTTGCCCTCATCTACAACCAGCTCTGCACCTTCGAATTTGGTTGCACGGTGGAAGTCTTCGCCCTGAAAAGGCCCGAGCTAGGCGTAAGCTGGTATGAGTTCGCCACATTCCCGGTAGATGACGGCCCGATCACAGCGGCGGGCGGCATTACCATCGTCCCAACGCCCGGTGATGTGCTGCTGGAAAACGCCGACACCATCATCGTCCCCGGCTGGCGCGGGGTGGAATCCGCCATTCCTCAACGACTTATCGAACAGCTTCAGGCAGCCCATGCACGCGGGGCGCGCATCTGCTCTATCTGCACCGGCGCCTTTGTGCTGGCAGCGGCCGGTCTGCTCGATGGGCACAAGGTAACCACTCACTGGCGTTACACCGATCTGTTGGCCACCATGTATCCGGGCCTGACCATCCAGCCCAATGAGTTGTATGTCGATCAAGGCAATATCGTGACTGCTGCCGGGTCTGCAGCAGGCCTGGACATGATGCTGCATCTGGTGCGTAACGATCACGGCTCGCGTGTTGCCAATATGGTGGCGCAACGCATGGTGATCCCGCCCCATCGCGAAGGCGGACAATCGCAATATGCTTCCCGGCAACTGGTCGCGGCCAACGATGGGCCGATCTCCAACCTGATGGACTGGATCCGCAGCGACTTGCAGCGCCCGCACACCATCAAGGAAATGGCCTCCCGCGCCGCCGTCAGTACCCGCACCCTGCACCGCAGTTTCATGGAAAGCACCGGCCTGACGCCTTATGACTGGCTGCTCGGTGAACGAATCGCCTACGCCAAGGAATTGCTGGAATCCTCGCGACTGCGCCTTAACGAGGTAGTGGACCGGGCAGGCTTTGGTTCGGAAGAGTCTTTCCGTCGGCACTTCCGCAATCTGGTGGGCATCAGCCCCAGCAGTTACCGCAAGCAGTTTGCCAGGGCTTGATACTGGCCGGTTCTAGCCGTAGATGGCCTCGACCAGCCCATCGGCAAATGCACCCCATGCCCCGGCCACGGCGGTATTGGTCAGAGCAACCATGCTGATCCCGGCCTGCGGATCGACCCAGTAATGGCATCCATATAAACCACACCACGACCAGGTACCCGCGCCCTGGGGATGCCGAGCCAGTTCAGGATCAGCAAGAACCACCGGACCAAGCCCGAACTTCCAGCCTGCTCCCCTGCCCGCCAGCCCGATATCACCAATGGCATTGCCCAACAGGCTGGCGGTACTGGCAGCGCTCAATACCGGTGAACCGCCCAGCCTCAGGCACTCCAGCAGACGCAGATAGTCATCAGCCGAGCCCAGCATGCCCGCGCCCCCCGAAGCATAAGCCTCAAGCTCATAAGCCCGACTCGACGACAGCCAGGCATGCCCGCTGTCGAGCACCAGCACATCATGGCGGCCCACCCGCTCCGGGCCACAAACTCCGTCCTTGTAGGCGCTGGACAGCGGTTGATCGCCATCGGGACTGAAACCTGTCGCACTCATGCCCAAGGGCTCCGTCACCCAGCGAGCAACCGCTTGGGGCAACGCAAGGCCGGTAGCCTGCTCGATAACCGCACCCACCACATCCGTAGCCAACGAATAACCCCAGCCAGTCCCCGGCTCGAACAACAGAGGCACACTGGCCAGACGTTGCAGGTTTTGCTGCAGGCCCATGGCGACAAGATCCAGCCCGTCCGACACTCCGGCCAAGGCATAGGCATTCCCCGGGGGTTGCTCAAAGCCATAGCTCAAGCCCGAGGTGTGGGACAGCAAGTGCCGTAAGGTGATAAACGGCTCGCGACCATCCGCCAGTTGCGGGCGAAAGTCCTTGAGCCAGGCTGTCACCGGAGCCTCCAGTGACAATACCCCCAGCTCACAGAGACGCAAGGCCGTGACCGAAGTCAGCAACTTGGTCAGCGAAGCCAGGCGGAACCGGGTATCGCGCCGGGCCGCTATGCGGCTCTCACGATCCGCCCAGCCACGAGCGGATGTGTAGCGAATCTCGCCTTCCTGAGCCACCAGCAGCACACCGCCGACAATCGAGCCCTGATCCACAAACCCATGCCAGACCTCGGCCAGACGCTCGATAACCCGCGCATCGATAGACGCCATGAGCTACTACCCTCTGACTGCATGGCTGAATATCTGCGCATAGACCTGCGCCGAGTGGCGGATCGGATTGGTGTGCGAGCAGCCATCGGCAAATGCCATGCGCCCCACCAGCTCTGCATCACGTTCATCGATGCCAATTGCACCCAGCATGTGAGGAATACCGATCTGCTCGCGCAGTTGCAGCACCCACTCCATGACCCCCGTGAAACCCGGCACAGGCAAACGCAGGTAAACCGCCAGGTCATCCATCTGCGTGGTCAGGGCTGACTCGTTGGCTTGCAGCACATAGGGCAACAAAATGGCATTCAACAAACCATGGTGAAGGTCATACAAGGCACCCAGACTCTGGGCGATGGCATGCACGCCACCCAGCCCGCGCTGAAAGGCGGCGGCGCCCAGGCTTGAAGCCACCAGCATTTGCTGGCGAGCCTCAAGATCGTGACCGTCCTCCACGACTCTGGGCAAGTGGACCTTGATCAGTTGCATACCCTTGACTGCCACCGCCTCGGCCATCGGGTGATAAACCGGCGAACAATAGGCTTCCATGCAGTGAGTCAGGGCATCGGCACCGGTGGCTGCGGTCAGGTGCGTGGGCAAATCCAGCGTCAGGTTGGCATCCAGAATGGCAATGCGCGGCATCATGCGGATATGCAGGATGGTGCGTTTGACCCGCGCTTCTTCATCGGTAATCACCGAGGCTCGCCCGACTTCAGAGCCCGTGCCCGCCGTGGTGGGCAAGGCAATGACAGGGGCAATCCCCAGTGGATCGGCCCGCAAATGGTTCTGGCCGATATCCTCGAAATCCCAGAGCGGGCGGCTCTGGCCCGACATCAGCGCCACGGCCTTGGCCGCATCCAGCGCCGAGCCGCCGCCAAAGGCAATGACACCGTCATGACCACCGGTTTTATAAGCCTCCAGCCCATTGGCGACATTATCGCCAGTGGGATTACCCTTGACCTGATCGAACAGGCCGCAGTGACCCAGCGCTTTGCGGCAATCGGCCAAGGCGCTGTGAATCATGTCGGTACTGCCCAGAAACGTGTCGGTAATCAACAACGGACGTTTGATCCCTGTGACGCGACAAGCCTCGGCCAACTCGCTGACACGCCCTGCCCCCACTCGAATCGAAGTGGGATAGTTCCAGTCGTTAGTGTGCATGTGTCTATTCCTTTATTGAGGCGAACGTTGTTTCAGCCAATAAAACCGGCAGGCAATAAACCCATCAGCAGTCGCAGACCGAAAATGATCATGAACAGCCCGGTAATGATGTCGATGGCCTTCTTCATACGCTGATAACGCGCTTGAACAGCCGGAATGGAAAACAGCGTCGCCAACAGGACAAACCAGGAAATAGCCAGAATCGCGATGATCGAAACTCCGGCGGTACGCACCCACATCGGCATACCTGGCGTGGTGACCGTAGTGAATACACTGGTGTAGAAAGCCAGCGCCTTGGGGTTGGTCATATTGGTCAGCAACCCGAAGCGATAGGCGCGGCCCAGGCTGCCGATCCCCAAGGCCTGGATATCACGCGGCCTGGGCTGGCTGCCCGCGCTGCGCAGGCTTTTGCTGCCCAGCCAGGTCAGGTAAGTGCCGCCGAGCAATTGCAGGGCCGGTTGCAACCAGGGCAATTGTTGAAAGATAAGCCCAAGACTGGTGGCCGCCAGCAATGCCCAGATAATACTTCCCGAAGCCACACCCAACCCGGCGCAAATACCTTGTTGTCGCGACTGACTAAAGGAAAGTTGGGTAATAACCAGAAAGTTGGGGCCAGGGCTGATAATCAAAACAATGAAAGCACCGGCGAGCGCGGTCAACAAAGTGATCTCGTACATGGAGATTTATCCTGTTCAATTCAATAAGTAATGTTGCTGATTACGGATGAGTTACGGTTGAAGCCTTTATGCCCAGGACACCCACACAGGACTCAACGGCCAATCGCGCCTCAATGAGTGCGCGGCAGGTCGGGTCCGGCGTGGGAACGTAATGGTTGTAGAAGGTGCAGCCCTCGACGGCAGGCCCCAAGACCCAGAGCCGTTCCTGTACCGAACCATCGGCGCTCAGCGCACGACCGACACTGTCCGTCTCGATGCCATCGGCGGGATATGCATGGGCGGCGCGGACCAGCCCCTGGCGCTGCAAGTCACCCATAAGCCCCCTATCGTTGCGCGACAGACCGCTATGGGGGACGCGAGCATTGATCACCCTGTCGAACTCGATACCTGCGCAACCCGCATCGTTCATTGGCGGCAATACCGTGACCACACCGGCGTCCATCAAGGCCAGCAGGTCTTCGTAACGCTCTTTTTGCGGCCCGCCGACCAGACGGTTTGAAAGCCCGGCCCAGGTGCCATAGAACTCAAGAGTAGAGCGCTCCGTCAGCCCGTTGCGATCCACCAGCATTCGCAACAGGTCGCGGTAGTCGCGCCAGACCTCCAGCGCCTGCTTCACCGGGCTCTGCGCAGTACCTCGGCGACTGAGCGCAAGATCATGCTCGACCCACTCGCGATACCACTGGTTGTAATCACTGCTCTGCCCCGTCCAGCGGCGGGTTGGCAACCATTGAGCCGGCTCGAACTCACCCCACTCTCCGGCCAGGCGAGCAAACAGCATTTCCCGAACATCGGCTTCCTTCGCGGCCCGCAATCCTTGTTGAACAGACAACAGTTGTTCAGGTGCTTCAAGCCGAACCCTGGCCTGATAGAACACCGCACGCATTTCGTCCTCGATCAGCGGCAGGATGTCCCGCTCGAAATCCAGTTGCCCGGTCATGCTCTGCTGCCGCAAAGCCTCGATGGCAGGGGCAGTGAAAAACAACCTGGGCAATGCCGCCCCGCTGGCCGGGCTCCATTGCGGCCGGGCATGGAACGCCAGTCCCGAACGGGAAAACAGGTAGATCTGCGGCTCGCGCCCGGATGGCAGGTAACGCCATCCTGCAAAACCATCGTCGCGTTCATAGCGCCCGCCTCGCCCCTGAGTCAGCGCGGCAACAGTGTCCATGGCGGTCAGTCCAAGGCCTTCAATGGCGACCCGCTCGCCAATTACCAGTTCTGCCCGTGCTTCAGGCACATGCCCGCTGGTGAGAAACACCGCTTCGGTGGTGAACTGTCGGCCATTGGCGGCTTTCAAGTGAAAGCCAGGCGCATCCGGCAATGGCTGGCAAGCGATCACCTCTTGCGGGTAATGACACACCTGAACATTGGCAGGACATTGCTCCAGCAGAAACCGGTAACAGTCCTGTAGATAGCGGCCCAGCAACTTGCGCGGCACGAAATCGCCAAACCCGACGGGGCGACCCTGCTCGTTATCACAGGTATGACCACGCTCATCCAGACGCACACCGTGGGCTGTACACCATTGCAGGAATGTCATGCCCGCCGGCTCACAAGCGGGAAAGGCACTGGAAAACGCCGAAAGCTGCCCGGCCATGGTGTTGAGCATCAGGTAGTCCGGTTGCTCGGCCAGGTGCAGGCCGCTGCCGGGCGCTTGCGGGTCTGAAACCTCGATCACCCAGCATTGGCTCTGGTCCTGACGCGCCATGCCGATCAACTGCTCCAGAATGCTCAACCCTCTGGAGCCCATACCGATAATGGCGACCTTGCGTGCTTCAGGTTCGGCAACAGGTATGGATTCATCAAGGAAACGCTCGATGGAAAGAGTCTGCATAGCCATCACCACCGATTCGATTCAAAAAAGAACCGGGGCACGGACAGCGCCGTGCAGTCTGTGATTGCCTGCTGATAAACCCGCTGCCCCACGGCCAGATCCAGCACGCCGAGCCCGAAAGGCGAAAAGATCGTCGCCCTGTCCGGCTTCAGTTCGATCTGGCCCAGCATCAGTTGCGCCAGGGTGCCGGTGATGAACGAGCGATCCTGATACTGCTGCACCGCAAGGTCTGGCGAAGTCTGGGCCTTGAGACAATGCTCCACGTCATCGAGGATATTGTTGGAGCGGGCAATGACCTTTGGCCCAAGATCACGCAACGAAATATTGAGGATGACCTGCTCGGGACGGAACGGGTAATCGTCCACGTACGGGCTCGGTGCCGTTGTCGCAAACACCACCACATCGGCCTGCAGACTGCTTTCCAGGTCCGCAGGGTGGCTGGTCAGTTGATGGCGGGTCGAAGCATGCTCGATCAGGGCCAGGGCCGATTCGACGTGCTTGTCGAACACACTGACTTCATCCATCGCCCAGCCATCGCTGACGAACATGTCCAGAATCGTGCGGGCAATGAACCCCGCGCCGATAAAGGCGATTCGACGGACATTGCGTTGCTGGCGGTTCAACCAGCGCGCGCCCAGCACTGCCGAGGCCGCAGTCCGCATGGCGCTGATGCGCGAAGCCTCCAGGCACGCGAAGGCATAGCCGGTCAGCGGGTCGTTGAGGATCAGGACCGCCGAGGCACGCTGCAAACCCGAGTCGATATTGCCGGGAAAGCTGGAAATCCACTTGATGCCACTCACAGGCTGTTCACCTGAAAGGCTGGCCGGCAACGCGATGATGCGATTGGCCGGGGCCTGGGGAAAGCGCAGGAAGTAACTGTCAGGATTGATGGAGCGCCCCGCTTCATGCTCCAGATACGCACGCTGCACATCATCGATGCAGGCTTGCGGGTCGGCAGACAGAATCCGAGCCACTGCTTCGCCATCCACCACATGAAACGGCGTCTGGCGCAGGCGCTCAGCCGCCAGATAAGTGGTCCACTCGGGCACGACCGGCATGTCCGCCAGGGTCATGTTCAGCACTTCGCTGCCAAAACGCTGCTCGACCCATTGATCGTCGTAGATCGTGTCCAGATAGCGCTCGCCCCAGTCCGGCGATAACGCCACCACAACGGAGCCGGGTTCGATGCGCTCGCGCCAGGCATGCACGGCAGCCACCACCGTGGCGGTTGAACCACCAACCAGCAAGCCTTTGCTGCGCGCCAGCACTCGGCACATGGCTACGGTGCGTGATTCCGGCACCATTTCCAGAGCATGGATGCCTTCGGCATTGAAGATCGGCGGGCGCTGGCTGGTACCCAGCCCGGGAATGAAACGCCGACTGGCCGGTGTGTTGAAAGTCACCGAGCCAACGCTGTCTACGGCAATGATCTTTGTCGTCGGGTGATGACGCTGAAAATACTGCACGCAGCCCATCAGGGTGCCCGTGGTGCCAGCGCCCACGAACAGGTAATCCACATGCCCGAAATGTCGGCCGATCGAACGTGCCGTCGTACGCGCATGGGCGCGGGGGTTGGCCGAGTTTTCATACTGGTTGAGCCAGACATAGCGCGAGTCGCAGCTGACCTTGTCGCGGATCAGGGCGATGCGCGTCCCCAGAAAACCGCCATTGGCGTCCGGCGTATCGACCTGGATCACCTCGGCGCCATAAGTACGCATCATGCGGATGTTGTGATTGGAGCTGTTGGGGTCGACCACACAGGTAAACCTGATGGAGCGCTCGGCGCAGATCATCGCCAGGGCAACCCCGAGGTTGCCGGATGAAGACTCGATGAGAATGGTGTCCGGACCAATCAGGCCACGGGCTTGCAGGTCATCCACCAGGCCGACGGCAGTCTTGAGCTTGATGGAGCCGGCCGGGTTGAGCGATTCCATTTTCAGGAAAAATTCATGCCCCAGCCCCGCTACCTTGAGAAAGGTCTGGTCGTGAACGATATCGCAGATATTGTCGTACATGAGGGTCACTTCACTGTGTCAGGAGCGGAGCATCGGCCGGGGTATTGAGGGTTTGCCCAAGGGCATTGGCGATGCGCTCGGCCCGCAATGCCATCAAGGAAAACGACTGGCTGTCGCTGATGCCGTGGGTCCGCTCGGAAAGGCCGTTGACCCAGACGCTCACGTCGCACTCGCCCTGAGTGGCGACGTTGTAATCCCTGTCGATGATCAGGCCGCCATCCAGGTCAGCCTTGAGCCACGGTTGCAGGTTGCTCAACAAGGGTGGAACCAGATACTGCTGGTAGCCCGTGCCAAGCACGACCACATCCACTTCCAGAATTTCGGTGCGATGGCTGAAGGTATCGGTCAACGCCACGCGATAACCCTGGTCGATCTGCTCGATGTGGGAAACGACCCGGTAGCCATAGGTCTTCAGCCGTTTGCGACCTGCGATGGAGTCTTCGTAGATCATCGAGAACAGCTTCTGGCTCTCGTCCGGATCGATGCCGGCGTAGTTGGTCGAACGGCTCCAGTCGAGGAATCGATGGCGCGCGGCATGGTTCAGGCTATGGAAGTAATCGACATGATCCGGCGCGAAAACCCGGTTGGGGAACTGGCCCAGTTGGGTCAGCTTGAAACCTGCGGAGCGATGGACCGAATGCACCTCAATGCCGCTGTCACGCCCGACCAGTTCCAGCACCGACTCACTGGCGCTCTGCCCGGAGCCCAGTACCAGCCAGCGCTTGGGCAGCTTGTCGCCAAAAGCCTTTAGGCGCGTCAGGAATTGCGAGGTGTGGAACAGGGTTGGGCCGAGCAGCGTCTGGAACTCGACCGGAATCCTTGGCTCGCTGCCGCTGGAGAGCACGATATTGCGCGTGTTGAAACTGGCATCCGGGGTCTTGACCTGAACTTCGCACAAGCGACCGTCACGGATCACCGGCAGGATTTCAGTGACTGGCGCATTGAAACGGGTGTGACTGTCGACTTGCCGGGAAACCCAGGCGACATAGTCCGACCACTCATGACGACTGGCAGGACGCCCCAGCAGCCCGAAGTCAAACATGCGCCCCTGGCTTTTCAGGTACATGGCGAACGAAAAGCGGCTGCGGGGATTGCGCGGCGTTACCAGATCACGGAAAACATGGTGATTGATATCGGCCCCGGCCAGCAGAAGTTCGCGATGCCATTGAGTATCCTGCGCGGCCTCAAGATAACGAACTGTCAGGTGAGACAGCGGATCATCAACTTCCCGTGCATCTTCGAACACACAGGAAAGTGCAATACCCGCAGGCCCGAAACCAATACAGACCGCATCGGTATTAAACGTGTGTGGTGCTAAGTTACCCATTAAATAACCATCCTTAGAACTGGAGTAAATGGCAGTAAGCAGATAGACGTGTTGCGTTATTCGGTAACGGGAGCGAGCCCTCTCTCGCCCAGTTTCCAGACACTGTTGAACGCCCCCCTGCACTCGCCCTGATCAAAGCTGACGATGCCCAGCGGGGTGTTGAAAGTTGTGTTGCTCAATGCCGACAGCAGCTCGGCCTTGCGCCAGTTGCTGTTGGCCAATACCGCCAGCACGTAAAACATCAACAGGCTTTCGCGGTAATAGGTTTCAGGCATTGCGCCGTATAACCGTTGATGAAGAGCCGTTGCATGACATGAAGAGGCTCCCGACTCTTCGTCCATGCCGGCTACACCGAAACCGATGACATAGGTGTCACGATCATTGGCAAGGGCATTGCCCAGATAAGGCGATGCGGCATCGTCGGTCAGTACCAGAGGTCGCGTGCTGCCGGACCGACGTCGTGCAAGCCAGTGCTCGCGGCTGGCCTGCAAGCGCCCGGCGAACACTTCCACCTGCGCCTGCCCCGGCTCGCTGACCTGATGCAAGCCCGCCTGTTTCGCCGCCTCGGCGATGGCCCTGGCCAATGCCTGGCCGTGGGCGCTGCCGTCAGCGCCAATATGCAGCACATTCCATTGGCGAGTTTTCAGCCAGGCCAGCAGATCGTTGGCCAACTGTCGATCCGACGGGCAAAAGCGAAAGACGTTGTCGTGCTCAAGCGTCAGGCAGTCAATGGTCGCGGCAGGTGTCAGCAAGGCGATGCCCGCCTGCCGATAGAGTGCCGCAGCGCTCACTGCCGCATCGGAAGAGAAATGCCCGACGACCAGATCGACCTCCCGATCGATCATCTGCCGCGCTACTTCCGCACCACGCGCTGCATTGGCGCCATCATCGAGAAAGCGCCATTCCACCTGGCCCAGCCCGGCAATGAAGTTTCGCGCCACAGCCAGGGCCCGCAGAAAGGTTCGGGCATGAGGCGTGTCACTGGGGTCGAACAAGGCACTGACGCCAACCCGCAGAACGCGGGACTTCTGCAAATGCATCATGGCTGCACACCCGGGTCGCCAGAGCCAGCCTGAATGCGTGCCGGTGACAGAGCCGACCATTCGCCGCTCAGTTCCTGCCCCGCCAGATGGCTGCGCAACTGGTCGAACGCAATCTGTGCAATTCCGGGCGCAAGCTTGAAACCAAGCCCGGACATGCCGGTGGCCATGAAAACGGGGCTGTGCTCATCGCAAAATCCAACCAGCGGCCTGCCATCGGCACTGTAGCTGTCAAAACCCGGCAGCACGTCCAGCACGCTGATCAGGCCGCTGGATGCAGACAGCTGCTGCACACGCTGGCTGGCATCCAGGGCATGCCGCTCGTCAGGGCGGGCCAGAGTCTCCGGCCAGGCACCGCTGTCTCGCAAGCCGCAGCCGGTCTGAACGATATTGCGGGTCAGGGGAATCCCGTAAGTCTGGGTGACGGCATCGATAACCGGCATGAACCAGGTGCTTTCAGTCATCACCCTTGCCAGGGGGATAGAACGGGTTTCAAGCCCGAAATCCGTTCCTGGCAGCAGATGCTGGCTCCAGGCACCGGCGGCAACGACCACTGCCCGGCAACGCAAGGTGGCACTGCCCAGTTCGATGCGAACATCATGACTGGAGCGACAATCGATGGACTTGACCTCGCAGTGCTCCAGCAATAACCCGTACTGGCGGACCACATTGCTCAACAGGGCCACGGCCTGACGCACATTGCCCACGCTGGCCCTAGGCTCGAACAGATTGACCCGCGCGTCCTTGTGGCAGTGCGGATAATGCACGCCATCGAGTTCGTGGGTGCCGACCAGATGCATCGGGTAACGCACTTTGGCGTGTTGCCTGATCGCGCTCCAGATGTCCTCCAGTTGATCCGGTGCGGCACGATAAATCATGCCGGTGCGGCGCAATGCACTGGAGTAAGTGGTGGCGAAAACGCCCTCATCCATCAAGCCAATGGAATACGCTGCCAGTTCCATCAACAGCGGGTCGGTGTCGTATAAACGCACCAGCCCGCCGGAATAACCGCTGGCCCCAAGGGCGCCTGCTGCGCCCTTGTCGATCAGCGCCACGGAAATACCCGTACTGCTCAGTTTCGCGGCAATGCTGGCGCCCACGATGCCAGCGCCAATCACCGCAATTTCATAATCGATGAACATCGAGATGTTCCTGCTCAGATAGAGTATTCAGCGGCCGAACCGGACATGACTGTGGCGTTTACCCGTGTCTCGGGCAGCCCGAATGCCGTGACGATGCGCGCTGACATCTCCGGGATCAGCGATTTGCCGATCACTGCCAGGAACGCCGCCAGGTGAATCACCGTGCGCCCTTCGGCAAGGCGCGTAGCAGTAATGGCGATCACATCCAGCAGTACCTGAGCCATACCCTTCATCGAGAAGTGTTCGGGGTCCGAAGCCTTGATCCATTGCAGACGCAGCGCTTCCAGCAAAGCGGCATCCTGGCCGCAGACTCCACTCCACCAGCAGTCATCGCAGCGTTGCCCGGCCTCCAGCAAGGCCGGGAAAAATTCGTTGAATACCCTCTGCCGCCATTGCAGAAAGTGCTCCAGGCGGAAATCGCCTTCGCTTTCTTCAGGGGCGATGCTGGCCAGATACAGGCGTGCGCTGTCCGCACAGGCCTCACGGGCAAGATCACCGACCCAGATGGCATGGTTGCGGCTGGTGGACAGGTTCAGGCCATCAAGCTTGAGAAACTGGTTAGGCATGAAGCGCTGGTTGACCTTGATGTCATCGAGGGCCGACAACTGCGCCGGGTAAACGATGGCGTGGCTGAATACACAGTCAAACCCCAGGAAATGCACCAGCGTTCCCTGCCCCGACTGCCAGTACTGACGGAACAGTTCGGGACGCCCGGCCTGATCGGCATGCTCGCGAAAAGCCGCCATGTAACCGGCCAGCCCCATGAACCAGGTATGCACCCGACAGGCCCCATCGGCTTCAAGATCCAGCCCGCCATCCTCAGGGCGCGTAACGCCCCAGTCATGCAGGTTTTCAACGGTGTCGCGCAGCCAGTTATCCAGCGGTTTTCGCCATTTGCGGGCAAACAGCCTGTCGCGCAAGACCGGCTTGAACGCCGCCAGCTTCATGAAGGCACGGTGGGTGGATTTCCACTGCGACGGCTGCTTGCACAGCTTGCAGTGCAGATCCGTCATCAGCTCGGCATCAGGCGCCTGTGCGCAGTTCTCGCACTGACTGGCATCGGACTCGGACCCGCAATAGTTGCAATTGCCTCTGGCAAAGGCCTCATAGCCCCATACCCGACAGTCCGGACAATACGGTTCCTCGGCATCGCGAAACTCGATAAAGCCGGACTTGCGGACCTTGCCGAAGACTTCGCAAACCGCCTGCTCGAACCAAGGGTTCTGGTAAGGACGCATCCAGTTGTCAGGCTTGATGTTGATAGCGGCCAGCGACGCTTCAATGCGGTCCGAATTGCGATTGGCCAGTTCGACCGGGTCGACTCCCAGCTCCATGCCCTTGCGCAGCATGTAGGACTGATAATCGTCAGAGTAGGAAACCAGTACGCAGTCATGCCCGCGCTGGCGCTGGACACGGGTGAAAACATCAGCCGCCAGGAACGGTCCGGCGATATGGCCGATGTGCAGATCACCGTTGGGCGTGGGCGGAGTGATGGTCACGATGAACTTAGTCATTGAGACACCCCGTCGTTTCATTGTGCTGTTCGACAAAGGCATTCACGTAGTTCATGTCCCACCAGACCACGTAGAAATGAAAGTCCTCATCGGAATCATTGATGACGTAGTGATTGGTGTGTTTGGGGATCGCCGCAATATCGCCCACGGCAAACTCCATTTCCCGCTCACCCACGACCAGCCTGGAACGCCCCTTGATGGCGATGAAGATTTCCTGATCGATCTGGGTATGAGCCTCACTGCTGGTGCCGGGGCGCACAACGCACCAGCCACCGGCAAACGGCATCGGATAACCATCCCATGGCAGCAGACGGCTGCCATCGAGCCCGTACTCATGAACCAGGGCGTCGAAGTTGGTTTTACGGTGAATATCGAACTTTTCCATGCTCAAACCCGTGCGTTGTAGATGGGTAAAGCATGAATTTGGTGAAAAACGTTGGCTATCGGATTACTGGATAAGTCAGGCGGGTAGAATCGATTTTTTGGATGGGTATATATAAGGCTTCAACCTGCGCTGAAGCACATTTGCCTTAGTAAGATTTCTTACGGCAGTGCAGGCATTTGATTCAAAGTATTTCATTTCAAATGAAAAACACCGTTATGACAGGCGTTACAAGGCATTGGCGCGCAAGGGGCGAACAATGATAATCACTATCATTGTTGCTGATAATTGAATGTATCAAAGCGGTGTTACCGTTGCAGGCGATGAACGAACATGTGGAAAGCCTGCGAAACCGCATCGCAGGCCTGAATACCTGCTCCACTTCATCAGTCCTTTGGTTAGATCTTTTTAAGCCATCCCACGTGAGTGCGATGGCTTTTTTTTTGATTTGAATTATCGCCCGTGCTGATCGGGCAATCGGCAGTAACAACTTTCGACTTGATGAATAACCTGTTTGCGCTAGTTTTTTGAGCGTTTTCTCACGGCCAAAGACAGGCATTCCGATGTCCACCCCCGCAGTATCTCCTCACAACACCGAGTACGGTGCCGAATTCTGGCTCATTGCCAATCAGGTCAGTAAACGTACCGAAAGTGAACGTTTGACCAACATCCAGTCAGGCTTTGCGCCCGGCTGGATACGCTCGGTCCGCGAGGCATTCCGGCTGAGCAATGAACACCTCGAAGCATTGCTCAACGCCTCGATTTCCACTCTGGAACGGCGTCAGCGTCAGCAACAGCCTCTGGACCAGGTCGCATCGGAGCGTCTTGACCGGATCGCAATGATTGCCACGCAAGCCCTGGAGATTTTCGAGACACCCGAACGCGCCAGCCAATGGATGCTGACGACCAATGCGGCATTGGGTGATCAGCGTCCACTGCGCTTGTGTGAAACAGAGATTGGCGCCCAGCAAGTACGCCGGACACTCGCTGCTATCGCCTATGGCGGGGTTGTCTGATGGAGGTCTGGAGAATCACCACGGCACGGTTCGCCACTGACCTGAGCGGCCAGGGCGCAGCGTTATATGGCGGGCGCTGGAATCACACGGAGCACAAGGCCCTGTATTTCGGCATGACGGCGGAAGTCTGTGCTCTGGAAACCGTTATACATTGCACAGAAGTCCCCCGCATCGCGTTGAAACTCGTGCGCGTCAAGCTGCCGGACGATCCGCAGCTTTACTGCGAACCCGACCTGCAACAGCTTGGCGAGGCCTGGGCCAGCAACCCGGCCGATATCCAGAGCATGAATATCGGCACAGCCTGGCTCAAGCGTGGTCAGCATCTGGGCCTGATCGTACCCTCTTCGGCACTGCCACAGGCCCGCAACATCGTGCTCAATCCGCTGCATCCGGCAGCAAGACGGATAGAGATTCTGGACGTCGCTGACTTCTTTCTGGGTCAACGGCCGAGATCGACCACCAACCTGCCCCTCACCTGACCTGCAATCAGTTGTGGCGCAATGTCGATGACCTCGCTCAGACCGATTTCACGGCTGATCAGCGGCAGCAGCGAAACATCCAGGTCACTGGCCAGCCGCTCCCAGGCTTCCAGCCGATCAGCACGAGGACGTGTGACACTGTCGATCCCCGCCAGCGTTACTCCGCGCAGAATGAAGGGTGCGACAGAGCCCGGAAACTCCATACCCTGCGCCAGACCGCAGGCAGCGACTATGCCGCGATAGCGAATCCCGGCGCAGACATTGGCCAGCGTATGGCTGCCGACCGAGTCAATCGCAGCCGCCCATTGCTCTTTCGCCAACGGGCGACCGGGCTCGGACAAGGTAACCCGGTCAATGATCTGCGCCGCCCCCAACTGCTGCAGATACGCACTTTCCGCAGGACGTCCGGTTGAGGCCACCACTCGATAACCGAGCCTTGCCAGAATGGCGACCGCAAAGCTGCCCACGCCACCGTTTGCTCCAGTGACCAGCACGTCGCCGCTGTCGGGAGTCAGGCCGTGTTTCTGCAAGGCAATAACCGCAAGCATCGCGGTATATCCCGCCGTGCCGATGGCCATGGCCTGTGCTGGCGTGAACGCTTGCGGCAAAGGAATCAGCCACTGGCTCTTGAGCCGTGCCTTTTCAGCCAGCCCACCCCAATGTGCCTCACCTACGCCCCAGCCATTGAGCAGGACCTGATCACCCGCCTTGAACTCGGGCGTATCGCTGCTTTCGACCGTCCCCGCCAGATCGATCCCCGGCACCATGGGGAAACTTCGCACCACCGGGCTGGCACCGGTTATTGCCAAGGCGTCCTTGTAGTTCAGAGTGCTGCTGGACACGCGCACCGTGACATCACCCGACGGCAACGAAGCTTCATCGATATCCGTCAGGCTGGCGCGGTATCCCTGCTCGTCCTTGTTGATCAAAATGCCTTTGAACATATGCACCTCCAATTTAGACCGATCGTCTTTAAATAGACCCGAGCAATCACTGCGGCAAGCCACGGAGAAAGCCGGCAATAAAGGTATTCAAGGGTTTTTCGCTTTTAACCAGCCGCGCACGCAGCACCGCGCCTTCCCAGCCGATCCAGAAAAAAGCCGCCAGCTCATTGCAATCGGCATCCCTGGCAAGCTCGCCAGCCTGCTGAGCAGCCTTGAGGCAGTGAGCAAGTTTTGCCTGCCAATCCTGCAAGATATCTTCAAGTTCCACACGAAATACATCAGGTAACACACTGATTTCCTGACCTAAATTCCCCACCATGCATCCACGCCGATAGCCATGGCGCGCCATGCCACTCTTGGCGCTCTGGACGAACCCCACCAGCCGCTCCAATGGCGACAGCGCTTCATCCAGCAGCCAACGATCCAGGCGACGGGCGAAGTAACTGGCGTAGCTATCCAGTACTGCACGGCCAAAGACTTCCTTGCTCGCAAAATAGTGGTAGAAAGACCCTTTGGGTACACCTACTTCCTTGAGGATGTAATCGATGCCCGTGGCCATGTAGCCCTGCTCGGTCAGGACTTCAAGGCCACGGCGGATCAGGGCTTCGCGGGTTTCCAGGTTCTCTCGGTCCACCTTGGGCGGGCGACCGGGGCGTCTGGGTTTCTCGGATAATATAGTCATGGCGGCAATATTAGACCGACCGTCTCTAAAGTCAAATCCACGTCAGGCCACATCTGCCTGAAGGGTTGCCAAAGACGATGGCAGCGCGCTCAATAGCGGCTTTACTGCCTTCGATATGGAGCCCATGGAATGAGCGCATGGCCTGACAAACGTATTCTCGACCTGTTCTCGATCAACCTGCCCATCCTGCAAGCCCCCATGGCCGGGGCCACTGGATCGGCCATGGCGATTGCCGTCGGAAATGCAGGCGGGCTGGCTTCACTCCCCTGCGCCATGCTGAGCCCTGAGCAAATACGCGAAGAAGTCGCGTTGATTCGCCAACACAGCCAGGCACCGCTGAACCTGAACTTCTTCTGCCATACACCACCGGCTCCCGACCCTGAACGGGCCGAACGCTGGAAAGAAGCGCTGCGACCTTACTATCAGGAACTGGGGGCCGACTTCGATGCCCCGACCCCGGTTTCAAACCGGGCCCCCTTCGATGCAGATAGCTGCGCACTGGTCGAAACCCTAAGGCCTGAAGTAGTGAGTTTCCATTTCGGCCTTCCTGAGCAAGCCTTGCTGGAAAGAGTCAGGGCGACCGGCGCCAGAATCATTTCCTCGGCCACCACAGTGGAAGAAGCTGTCTGGCTTGAGCGCAACGGCTGCGACGCAATTATTGCCATGGGTTACGAAGCGGGCGGCCATCGCGGCATGTTCCTGAGCGAACAACTCCATACCCAGGTCGGTACTTTTGCCTTGATCCCGCAAATCGCCAATGCCGTCAGCGTTCCGGTCATTGCGGCGGGAGGTATTGCAGAAGGTCGAAGCGTCGCAGCGGCTTTCATCCTGGGCGCATCGGCGGTGCAAGTGGGAACAGCGTATCTGTTCTGCCCCGAAGCCAAGGTCAGCAAGCCGCATCATCAGGCCTTGCGCAGCGCCACGGACAGCCAGACGGCCTTGACCAATATTTTCACGGGCCGCCCGGCACGGGGCATCGTCAACCGGATCATGAGCGAACTCGGCCCGATGAGCGCTCTTGCACCCGCCTTTCCGTTGGCTGGCGGTGCGTTGATGCCGCTTCGTGCCAAGGCAGAACCACAAGGTAACGGCGGCTTCATGAACCTGTGGGCAGGCCAGGCCGTGGGCATCAAACATGAGCTGTCTGCTGCCGAACTGACCCGGCAACTGGCTGATAATGCGCTGAAAATACTCTCCGGGATTTGAAACAGCGCTTCCCTGCGAGCGCGTCATCGCTATATATTTAAATATATAGCGAATGGCCGCCAATCCTCTACGCGCCCACTCTCCCCCAAAAGCATCCCCGGAGCTGTTTCATGCGAGTGTCCCTGCCAAGCATTACTCTCAAATCACTGGTCGTTGCCATCGCAGCCCTAGGCATGACCGGCGCCTTTGCCGACGAGGTACAGGTCGCCGTCGCAGCCAACTTCACGGCACCGATTCAGGCCATCGCCAAGGATTTCGAGAGAGACACCGGGCACAAGCTGGTCGCAGCCTTTGGTGCAACGGGCCAGTTCTACACCCAGATCAAAAACGGCGCGCCTTTTGAAGTGTTCCTGTCCGCCGACGACACTACCCCGGCCAGGCTTGAGCAGGAAGGCGATACCGTCAAAGGTTCGCGCTTCACCTATGCCATCGGCACGCTGGCGCTGTGGTCGGCCAAAGAGGGTTATGTCGACAGCAAGGGCGACGTGCTCAAGGCCAACCAGTATCAGCACTTGTCCATCGCCAACCCCAAGACCGCACCTTACGGCCTGGCTGCCACTCAAGTGCTGGGCAAACTGGGGCTGATCGATGCAACGAAGGCCAGGATCGTCGAAGGTCAGAGCATCACCCAGGCCTACCAGTTCGTGTCCACCGGCAATGCCGAGCTGGGTTTTGTCGCCCTGTCGCAGATCTACAAGGATGGCAAACTCGCCAGCGGCTCCGCCTGGATCGTTCCGGCCGAGCTGCATGACCCGATCAAACAGGATGCGGTCATCCTCAACAAAGGCAAGGACAACCCGGCCGCCAAGGCACTGGTCGAATACCTCAAAGGCCCGCAAGCGGCCAGCGTCATCAAGTCTTTCGGGTATCAACTGTAAATGCCGCTGGGGAGTGCCGATATCGCGGCGATCTGGCTGACGCTGAAACTGGCGTCGCTGACAACCGCCATCCTGCTGGTGATCGGCACGCCCATTGCCCTGTGGCTGGCCAGGACCAACTCCTGGCTCAAAGGCCCGGTCGGCGCCGTGGTGGCATTGCCGCTGGTGCTGCCACCGACCGTCATCGGCTTTTACCTGCTGCTGTTGCTGGGGCCTAACGGTTTTATCGGCCAGCTTACGCAAAGCCTTGGCCTGGGCACCCTTACATTCAGCTTCACCGGACTGGTGATTGGCTCGGTCCTGTATTCGATGCCCTTTGTCGTGCAGCCTTTGCAAAATGCTTTCGCAGCCATAGGCACGCGCCCGCTGGAGGTGGCTGCCACCTTGAGAGCCGGCCCGTGGGACACCTTTTTCAATGTTGTCCTGCCACTGGCCAGGCCGGGATTCATCACCGGTGCCATTCTGGGCTTTGCCCATACGGTGGGCGAGTTCGGCGTGGTACTGATGATTGGCGGCAATATTCCCGAGAAAACCCGTGTGGTATCGGTGCAGATATTCGATCACGTCGAGTCGATGGAGTACCTGCAAGCTCACTGGCTGGCTGGCGCCATGCTGGTTTTTTCATTTCTGGTTCTTTTGGCGCTCTATTCAAGCGGCAAGTCCAAAACAGGCTGGAGCTGATTCATGGCATCGCCCATCGCCGTTCGCCTGCAGATGGCTTTTCCCACCTTCAAGGTGGATGTGGACCTGAACTTGCCGGGCACCGGCGTGACCGCACTGTTTGGCCCATCCGGCTCAGGCAAGACCACCTGCCTGCGTTGCATTGCCGGCCTGGAGAAAGCGCAACAGGGTTTTATTCAGGTCAATGGCGAAGTCTGGCAAGACTCGGCCAACGGCATATTCCTCGCACCACACAAGCGCTCCATCGGTTATGTCTTTCAGGAAGCCAGCCTGTTTGAGCACCTGTCGGTACGCGGCAATCTGGAATTCGGCCTGAACCGCATCCCCAAAAACCAGCGCAGTATCCAGATGCAGCATGCAACCGTCTTGCTGGGCATCGACCACCTGCTTGACCGGCTGCCGGACAAACTCTCCGGCGGCGAACGTCAGCGAGTCGGCATCGCCCGCGCCTTGCTGACCAGCCCGCGCCTGATGCTGCTCGACGAACCGTTGGCCGCGCTGGATACCCGGCGCAAGAACGAGATCCTGCCGTATCTGGAGCGACTGCATAACGAACTGGAAATCCCCATGCTCTACGTCAGCCACTCGCAGGATGAAGTGGCACGCCTGGCGGATCATCTGGTGCTGCTTGAAGAAGGCAGCGTCCTGGCCTGCGGCCCCATCGAAGAAACCCTGGCCAGACTCGATCTGCCACTGGCCATGGACGACGATGCCGGCGTCGTGATCGAGGGCACGGTGAGCGCTTACGACAGTCATTACCAGCTCCTGACCATCACCCTGCCCAACAGCAGGCTGCCACTGATCGTTGCTCATGCCGAACTGGAAAAGGGCAAGAGCTTGCGCGTCAAGGTGCAGGCACGCGACGTCAGTCTCAACCTGCAAGCGGATGATCAAAGCAGCATCCTAAACCGACTGCCCGTGACCGTAATCAGTGAAGTTGCCGCAGACAATACGGCACACATGCTGGTACGGCTGGATGCAGGCGGCACACCCTTGCTGGCGCGTATCACCCGCTATTCCTACGACAACCTGAGACTGTACCCCGGGCAGCAACTCTGGGCGCAGATCAAGGCCGTTGCGGTACTGGCATGAAATAATTGGCACCCGTTTGAACAGGCGTGGTCAGTGTTGATAACCGATCTGGAAACATGACCATGCCCTCTTCGTCCGCCAGTTCAACAGCAGCACCTGAACTTCATTACGTCGACGACTCCCAGCCAGGCTTCACCCGCAAGGTCCTGCGGGGCAAGTTCGCTTACTTCGATACCGACGGCCAGCGCATCCGCGACGAAGCCGAGATCCAGCGCATCAACGCGCTGGTCATTCCGCCCGCCTATACCGATGTCTGGATCTGCGCCGACCCGGCCGGACACCTGCAAGCCACCGGCCGCGACGCCCGAGGCCGCAAACAATATCGCTACCATCCGCAATGGCGTGAAATCCGCGACCTGAACAAATACTCACGCCTGATCGAATTCGGCCATGCACTGCCCAAAGTCCGCAAACAGATCGAAGCCCAACTGGCACAACCCGGAATTGGTCGAGAGAAAGTCATGGCAACGGTCATTTCCCTGCTCGATGCCACCTTGATCCGCATCGGCAACAGCCGCTACGCCAAGGAAAACCGCTCGTACGGCCTGACCACCTTGCGCAACAAGCATGTGGAAGTACATGGCACACAAATCGTCTTCGAGTTTCGGGGTAAAAGTGGCATAGAACACCGCGTCAGCGTCAAGGACCGCCGCCTGGCCAATGTGATCAAGCGCTGCATGGAATTACCGGGACAAAACCTCTTCCAGTACCTGGACGATAACGGAGAGCGGCATACCGTCAGCTCTTCTGATATCAATGCCTACTTGCAAGACCTCACCGGAGCGGACTTCACCGCCAAGGACTATCGAACCTGGGCCGCCAGCGCGCTGGCACTGGCAACCCTGCGCAAACTGCATTGGGAGCCTGAAGCCGATGCCAAGAAACACATCGTCGAGATGGTCAAGGCCGTCTCACGACAACTGGGCAACACCCCCGCCATCTGCCGAAAATGCTACATCCACCCCGCCGTGCTGGAAGGCTTCCTGCTGGGCGACCTGGCAAAACTCCCACGTAGCAGGCAGCGCAAAGGCCTGCACCTTGAAGAAGTAGCGCTGGCCCACTACCTGCGCAGCCTGGCGCAAAGCATCGAGGACGTCGCGACCATCAGGAAATCATGAGGCCAGCGCCAGACAGCGCCATGGGTCGCAACCTCGACCTTCATCACAAGCAGGTTTCGTAGCCTCATGATTTACAGAGATTTTTTATTTCGCGGAAAAAGTAACATCTTGTGCCATCTAGAGGACTTGCACGCTTGCTTCATGGGGACGGGATGTATATATTCCCTGCCTTGGCGCTACCGCCCCGATGGCGAAATTGGTAGACGCAAGGGACTTAAAATCCCTCGTCCTCTGGACGTGCCGGTTCGACCCCGGCTCGGGGCACCATATATGAATCAAGGGCTTGCACGGGGAGACTCGGCAGGCCTTTGGTGTTTTTGGGGGTTGCGAAAATTGCAGTGGTCCGCAATTGCTGTTTTTACAGCTCCCTTCTCCGGCGTCCTGCCGAGATTCGAATCTCCCTCCTGATATGCCCTTCAGACCGCAATACAAGAAACAGACAGACGCGGCAGCAATACCAATACAAGCCAAGGCTCTCGCTTTCCTCATACAACATTGCTGATAATCGAAGCTGGAATGGAACATCTCGACCAAGGACGCGATATTTATGGGCACTCCCTTCTCTCAAATCAGCGATCGCTTGAACAACCGCCGCTTTACGGTAGCGGATAATGCACAAGGGCTATCAGGTGCAGGCACAGTGTTTCATTATCATGTCGAGGAAGATGCCATTTCAGGCACTTATCGAGGCGGCCGAATACGCATAGGCAATCAAGTCGGGCGCGTAACGGGCCCCGATACCATTGAGCTGCTTTATCAGTGCTTAACTAAAGATGGCCAGATTCTTTCGGGCTGGTCCCGTGGTACGGTAGGCATTGATCAGAAAGGACGCACCACACTGACCTTTGTATGGGGTTGGTTATCAGGCGCGACTGGAGGTGGGGAGTCCAGCTACATCGAGCTTGCTGTATAGCAACCAGGAGTTTCTGATTACTTTCGTAGATAGCCGACCACATGCCACGCACATAGCCCGGCCCCCCCCCCCCCTGCAAGAAGACCATTTGAACCAATGCGCCGGCCTGTGTTTCGCTTCCAGCCTAAGCCAACCGCCTCATCGACAGCTCCATCCTCGCCATCAGGTCTCTCTGCTCTCTCAAAGAGAGCACCAGATGCGCGATGGACCTGCTGGATGCAAGATCGGATAAAGGCATGCCCGTTACGTACAGCTCGATATCGCCAGACTCGGGGTTGAAAAGCTTCACCGAGAAGGTTTCTCCTGCGATGACGCATTCGCATCTGCTAGGCAGAAAGGCCGTTTCAAGGACTCGCTGAAGCTCTGGTTTTGAATACATGGTTTATCCTCTACTGGCCAGATCTTTCCGACAATACTAGACAAGTATTATCTCAATCTGTTGCCGATCGTCGGCATATTCTTTCAGCCCAAATGGCCGCGAGCGTACTCAATCAGCTCATCCACATACATTTCCGCACAAGCGAGCCTAGTGCTGAGTGAAATACTCGAACCGTGAGTCGTTGTTCGTTGATACAGGCAGCTTCCTGTAAAGGGCGGAGGTTTATTGTCCATGACGACACCGGATAATTCAGGGTGTTCTTTTAAAAATGCCAAAAGCCTGTCGACAGCCCTCTGGGCAGCCTCCGCCATGAGACGACTGGATTTGCCTGCATTTCTATTCACATAGTCAACAAAGTACTCGCTCTTGTAGCAGTCCGGCGATGCCAGATGACACTCGGCGCAGAGCAGGAATCGGTTCTCTACCGTGTCAGCTCCACCCAGAGAATGCGGAATGATGTGAGCGACTTCCTGATATCCCTGATCGCCACAGCACCAACAGATACGCAACTCTTCATTGTCATCACACACTGCTTCGAGTGCGTATTCAGAAAAGCCGTACTGTTTGATCCAGTGCGAATTGTCTTGCCAGGCCTTGCGAACAACTTCGCGCCTGATCACTTTTCTCTTTGGTGACAGCCCCATTAGAGACACCTGCTCGATCAACTCCGAATAATGGCTTCATGATCGCAATGAAGCTTCGTCAAAGCCATACTGAGGCTATAGCGGGTGTAGGACCGGATTTATCCGGGAAGACAATATGACTGAGGATATAAATATCGAGGATGTACAAGTTTCCTGGTACACAAATCATGAGCAGGCCCGACATCAGCCGAACCTGCAAGACAACCTATCTTACGGACATACGCAGGTGGTCGGACCAAACACCGGGCCGCTGCATGGGTCTTTGGACGGGCCGAATACCGGGCACGCGGCCTGGGCATTCAGGGAGAAACCACACAGCAGAACTACAGCAAACATCACTTTCTTCATTTGCAACCTCCTGGTCGAAACATCAATAACATTCCGTGCTTCCCCTGCAGCCAGGGCACCCGCCCGCAGAGGTGCCGAATATTCGCCGATCACAGGATGTGCCGCAAGATCTGCCAACAGTAGCCGCCGAGCCCCAGGCAAGAAATCCGGTTGAACCAACCTGTTCGCACGCCCTCAACCTCTTAAGCAAGCCAAATCTTATTCGGATGGACAGCCAAGGCTGGGAGGCAGTTATGAAGAACAGCTCCAGTACAAAGAAAAAAGCGGTGCCGTCACCAGATCAATCAGGCGAAGTCGAGCGCGACAACGATGCGCATCGGCCCGACGGATCTTCCGGAACAGCACATGATTCAACGGCGCAGAAAACTGCCCGTAAGGAAGGTAAACATTCAGGCTGAAGGGATATGGGGTGCGCGTCTACCCCATTACAACGGGCAGACTTTTCATTCAAGTGATTTGCCGTTAACCATGATGCAGAGAGTTTGAGCATTCAAGGCGCAGGCGGATTGAGTCTATAAGCAAGGCCCGTCCGATTATCAGCCTCTTACCGCCTGCCTGCGCTGAATGCGATCAGTGGCCTTGGAAACCACATACGTCCAGCTCAAGAAACCCATCCCCGCAACAATGAACACTGCCGGGCTACGCATCAGGACAATGCCTCCGATCAACATACCCAGGCCCAACGCACCGATGAGCCAGGCAGATAGTGCAATCAGATTCATACAACCCTCCTTTGTCATAAATAAATTGGTCGCACCTTCGGCATTGCCATGCGTATGAGTATTCCAGTTGCGGGGATGCGTGCTGACCGGCTTGAAGGGTGAGTGGGTATTTTGCGAAGGTGGTTCCAAAATCCAGAGGGTCACCTGCCCAAAAAAAGTTAGACAGCTGGAGGGAGTTAAACCATGCCAACCTGACGTTCAAGCACTAACATACTGTGAAATCCGAACCCATCCTGCGAATCGACTATCAGATGGTCAAGACAGCACCTCAACCGGGCTGGCCAAGGTGGTTTGTCGCTCGACATATTGCAAACGCAATGTCGTATATTCCAATGTATTCAACTCAATAAACAGCCCTTGTCATGTTTTTTTGGGGCTCACATTGCTATCAAAGGGGAGAAGTGATTCTTTCCATTTCAAATGGGCGGACGCCCAATATCGATCACGACACGTCATCAAAGGGATCATTCCCCGAAAATACGATTTTGCAATCACACTTAACAGATCAATATCCTTGCGCAGCAGCCTTATAACCTCCTCAACCTCTTCCAAATGTCGTTTTTCATAGTCAATTCTATTGCTCACTAAATCTTTATAGTTACGGTACTGAGCCAAAGTGGCTTTATTTAAATCCAGCCCCAGCCCCTTGAGTGCGTACTCATCACCATAAGGCGCACAGAAGCCAAGAATTCGGCTCCGCGCCTCAGAGCAAGCCACGTAATCAAGCAACGCGACCAAACCATTCTCTTCACACTGCAACCCTTCAAGCTCACGAGTAACAACGTGCCGCTCCGACTCATAAACCTCTAATATTTCTTTTGCCCTATTAAGCTGAAAGTTGATATGAGGAGTGTTTACTCTTGGCGGCAGAGCCAGCAACTCACCATATGCTTCCTGACCTGTAAACTCACTCATCCAGCTCCACCAACCACTTGATTAAAATTTTAGCGATTATGCGCATAACTACACTCGCGCATCGCGCGCCATTGCCAATTGCCCCAAAGTATCAGACTTTCGGAACACCTCGCTTTTTCATGCCCAATAAAAAACCCCGTAGACGTTAATCTACGGGGTTTTCAATAGTGGAGGCCGAGGTCGGAATCGAACCGGCATAGACGGATTTGCAATCCGCAGCATAACCATTTTGCTACTCGGCCTCAGACGCCTGATGCTTCAACAACCACATCAACCGTTTTGAACTCTTTGGGATCAAGCCTTGGCTTTATCCTCAACCCATTGAATCTTAAGGGTTTTTTCTAGTTCCTGAATCAGGAATGGACGCAATTCTGGACTGGTTGGCTGGGCATGTCAAGAACGAGAACGAAATAATTCCATACATGCCCATCCATTGACGGCCCTACTCTTTGCTCAGGTCCACCAGCGGTTCCTTGCGTACTTCGGTTGCACGGCCATTCTGGATGCTCTTGATCTGTTCCAGAGCGGTGCCAACTGCGTTTTTGTCTGCCAGCAGGCTGTAGCTGATCTGGAACTGGCGCTGTTCTTTAGGCGCGATGGTCGGCACGAGTTTCAGAGGACGCTGGTAGCGGCGGTTGTAGGAGAAGCTGGTGCCTGGCTCAAGGCCGGTGACGTAGCCCTGGCCACGGGTGTCGGTGTTTTTCCATAGGGAGAACACTGGCAGTTGGCGGGTGTTGAAGCCCACGGCTACACCGAGGCTACCGGCTTTGTTGTGCAATACCGTGAGGGTGTCGCCCTTGGCGTCGCCATAAGGCACTACGTTATAGACGGTTTCGTCGTAGTCCGGTGTAGGCCCACGGTAGGTTTGCCAGTCAGGCAAGTCGCCCTTGGCTTTTTCGTTGAAGGGCGAGACTTGCTGCACCGGAGCCTCGAAGCGTGCGCCCTCTTCCAGGAACGGCGTGCTGAAGTTGCTGTGGTACAGCGCCTGGTATTCCTTCGGATAGTCGCCGTTGTTGGTCAGGGTGTCGTTAAGCGTAAAGCTTGCGCTGCCCGGGTCGGTGACCAGTTCGGTCTGGACCGAGAAGTCGACTTTCTTGAACCCCTGCTCCTTCAGTTCGCCTTTGAGGCGGATGGCATAAGGCGGCTTTTCGTCGATGTGCAGGGTTACCTTGTTCGCCGGGATATTCGCCGCACGGCCGTGCAGGGTCAGCAGTTCGCCATTGTCGATGCCCGGATGGCCAACCCATTCATAACCACAACGGGTCACCAGTTCGTTGAAGCCTTCCAGCCAGCCCAATCCGCCGCGCCCGTTCAGTTCGATAAAGGCCGGGTTGACCACCTCTTTCACCGGTGAGTCCCAGCCCATGCGCACATCACCGACCGAGGCTTGTAATACGTTCATGCCACGGGTGGGCACGACCGAGAGCTTCATGGTGCCGTTGTCGATCTCGATGATGCTCACGCCTTCCTGGCGACCGCCATGCAAGGTGCGCATCGTCACGGAGAAAGGTTTGTCGGTCTTGATTCCGAGCTGGGCGCTGGTGATCTGCTGGTTCTGGGCGGCCTTGTCGGTGTCAAGCAGCACATAGTCCCAGGCAAAGGCATTGGAGGCAGAGGCGATGGCAGTGGCACCGAGGAGCCAGGCGAGCGATTTCATGGGGTGGTCCTTATTGGAATTATGGGGACAACTGAACATGATTAAACGATTCAGCGACCCAATAAGTCTAGTCAAAATCTCTGAACCCGTGAAAGAGATTTGCACGCCCCAGTAGATTCGACTGGCTGACCACAACCGGCGACCACAATTGAAAATGTTTATCGTTCACGATTAAACTCCGACTTTTTAGCAGGCCCATGCGCCCTGCTCTTCATGTTCGGGATCACTGCAATGACCGATTCATCCGGGCATCTGTACACGTTTCTGGGGATTCGCCAGGAACTCGTCAGCTACGCGGCAAAGATCACCGGTGATCGCATGCAGGCTGAAGACATTGTCCAGGAAGCCTGGATTCGCTTCATTCCACAGCAAGCCAGCGCCAAGACGGCTATCGAGCAACCGGCAGCGTATCTGTATCGGATCGTGCGCAATCTGGCGCTGGACCTCATACGCAGTCGCAGCCGGGAGCAGGCGCATCAAGTCTCCCCTCCCGCCTGGCTGTTACCAGCGCATATCAGTGATCCAGCCGAGTTATGCCAGCACAACATGACGCTGGAACGTCTTTCCCGCGCCCTTGAAGCAATGCCCGAAAACAGCCGTCGTGCGCTTGAAATGCATCGCTTCGGCGGCTGCACCCTGGCAGAAATCGCCGAGCATCTGAACGTTTCTCTGACCACGGCCCATCGCCTGCTGCGCGATGCGCTGGTTCGTCTGGCCCGTGAAGTGGACAACCCGGATGATGGCGAGGGTGCATCCCTGTGAGCCGCAAGGACGATGCACTGGAACAGGCTGGTGACTGGCAGATACGCCTGCAGGAAGAACCGGAGGCGCGTGAAGCGTTCGAGCAGTGGTTGCAGGCCAGCCCTGAACACCGAGCAGCCTGGCTCAAGATGGAAAAACTCTGGGGGGCGCTGGGTGATTTGCCCGTTGTGCCCAATCATCCAGCGCCCCGCTCCAAACCGAAGCCCGGCAGCCATCGCCTCTGGACACGTCTGGCGCTGGCTGCCGGGATCGCGGCAGTCGCGGTGCTGGTTGCACCACAAGCCAACCTCACCTTGCGCGCCGATTACCACACTGGCGTTGGAGAAACCCGTACTGTCCAGTTGGCGGACGGCTCCACTGTCACCCTCAGCCCGCAAAGTGCATTGAGTCTGGTCGGCGGCGATGCCCGGAAGGTGGAGTTGCTGCAAGGCCAGGCCTACTTCCAGGTCGCCCCCGATCCGCAACATCCGTTCATTGCTCAGGCCGGGCAGCTCTCGGTGCGGGTATTGGGCACGGCCTTCGATCTGGACCTTCAGGAGCACCACGCCGAAGTCGCTCTGGAACATGGCCAGGTACAGGCAGAAAACACCCAGCCGCCACTCAGCGAGCGCCTGATGCCAGGCCAGCGCCTGAGATTCAGCTGGCCGTCCGGCAAGGTCGAGCGTTCGCGCTTCAATCCTGCAGAAGTTGCGTCATGGCGCAGTGGTTCGCTCTTCGTCGAAAACCAGACCGTGGCCGAAATCACCGACCGGCTGCAACGCTACACCAGCGGCTGGATAGTGATTGCAGACCCTGCACTGAAACAGCGGCGCATCACTGGCGTATTCGATCTGAACAACCCGGATCGAGCCCTCAAAGCCTTGGCGCAATCACTGGCAGTTGAAACCCGGCAAGTATCGCCGTGGGTGCATGTGATGGGAAATTTCTGATTTTTTATCCGGAAGATGGAAAAAATCCCGGCGTCCTACGTCTTTCATGATCATTTTGAGAATTTATCTCAAATGCAATCAAGACGTATAAAGGATCTTATCGATGCCGCGCTTCCCTGCATTGCCGACTCTGGCTCTGGCCATCATGCTGCCGATGGACAACGTTCTGGCCAACGAAACGTCGCAGAGCCTGCGCACGGCAAGCTACAGCATCGCCGCGCAACCACTGGCTTCGGCACTGGCCCAGTTTGCCCGACAGAACAACCTGCAACTGAGTTTCGATGCTGCCCTGGCCCAAGGCAAGATGGCCCCGGCGATCAGCGGGCAACTCAGTGAGCGCGAAGCCTTGGCCCGGTTGCTCAAGGAATCGGGCTTGAGCTGGTCACTGACCGACGATCGCATACTGTTGCTGTTCCCCCAGCCTGCCAGCGGCTCGCTTGATCTGGCGCCCTCTCTCATTACTTCCAGCACATTCACAGAACAGGCCGACGGCCCGGTGCAGGGCTATCGGGCCACCCGCAGTGCGACCGGCAGCAAGACCGACACCGCCCTGCGCGATATTGCGCAGTCGATCCAGGTCGTGTCGCGCAAGGTGATGGAGGATCAACAAGCCAATAAACTCGCCGATGCCCTGACCAATGTCAGCAGTGTGCAACGCGGCAACTCACATGGCGGCTCGTCCGAAAGCTTTGTGATCCGCGGCTTCAAAGCTACCAGCTATGCGGTGGACGGGATGTTGATCAACCCGCTGGCATCGCGACCCGAAGCCTTGCGGGACCTGGCCAATGTCGAGCGCGCCGAAGTACTCAAGGGACCGGCGTCAGTGCTCTATGGCCGAGGCAATCCCGGTGGCCTGATCAATCTGGTCACCCGCAAGCCTGAGTTCACGCCCGAAGCGCAGGTCAAACTCCAGGCAGGTTCCTACGATTTCTACCGCCTTGAAGCCAATGCCAGTGGCCCGCTGGACGAAGCCAGGACCCTTGCCGGGCGCATGACAGTCGCCACGCAGACCGAGCGAGGCTTTCGTGACACGTTCCGTGACAGCAAACGCACCTACCTTGCTCCGACCCTGCGCTGGGAGCCCACCGAAACCACGCGGGTCGATGGCGGCATGGAATATATCGACCAGACCAGCCCGTTCGACCGCGGCCTGATCCCGGTCAACGGCAAGATCAACATGAGTGCCGACCGCTATCTGGGCGAACCCTGGGCACGTGACAAGGCCAACAAGTTTGCGCTCTGGTATCGCGCCGAGCATGACGTCAATGACTGGCTGACCCTGCGCCAGATGACCCGCTGGGATCAGTCGCACAAGGACCGTTACGTCGTCGACCTGCGAACCCTCGGTTCGGATGGCCGCACCCTTGCCCGTCGCGCCACTGACGGAGAAGAACGCATCAAGACCCTGGACATGCAATTCGAAGCCATTGCCCGGTTCGCCACAGGCGGCCTGAACCATACAGTGCTTGCCGGTTTTGAATACATCGACGGCAAGCGCCGCAGCCGCAGTGATCGCGCCACGCTGACCTCCATCGATATTTTCAATCCGGTCTACGGCGCTACACCCGGTCCTTTTGCATTCAGTGAAAAGGCCAGTTTCGACCTGAGCGCCTACAGCTTTTACCTGCAGGACCAGATCGACCTGAGTGAACAGTGGAAGCTGATCCTCGGCGCCCGCTACGATGAGACGCAGCAGAAGAACAGCACTATCAGTGCCGATAACACTCCTCCTACCGACATTGATCCCAACAAAGTCTCGCCACGTATCGGCCTGGTTTACCAACCAACCAACTGGCTTGCGCTCTACGCCAGCTACAGCACCTCATTCACACCGCAGAGCGACATCCAGCGCAACAGCAAGCCTCTGGACCCGGAGGAAGGCGTTCAGTATGAAGTCGGAGCAAAATTCGATCTGATCCCGGATCGCCTGAGCGCCACCTTGTCCGCCTTCGAGATCACCCGCCAGAACGTTGCCGCGACAGATCCCGAAGACGATAACTATTCGGTACAGACCGGCGAGCAACGTGTGCGCGGTGTCGAACTGGACGTCAGCGGTACACCGCTGGAAGGCTGGGAGATCATCGGCAATATCAGCGCGCTGAACGCTGAAGTGACCAAGGACACCACCATCCAGGTCGGCAACAAGCTTGAAGGCGTGCCGACCCTGAGTGGTTCGCTGTGGTCCAGTTACCAGTTGCAGGAAGGTGCGCTGAGAGGATTGGGCTTCGGTGCCGGAGTGGTTGCCGTCGGCGAGCGCGAGGGCAATATCGACAACACCTATGACGTGGGCGGCTATGCCCGGATCGACGCCAGCCTGTTTTACGACATCGATGAAAACATCCGGGTATCGCTCAATGGCCGCAACCTGACCGACCGCAAGTACATCGAAACCGTTGCCAGTACCGATGGTAACTATGCTGGAGCACCGGCATCGGTGGTCGCGACCTTGAGTGCCAGGTTCTAGGGCGACATATCTCTGCACTTAGTGAATGAGTTCGTTCCTACAGATTAATGCCGATCAGTTAAGGTCAATGAATCACTTTGTGGGAGGCAGCTTGCTGGCGACTTCAGCGTACGACGCAGAATATCTGCCAGTTTCAGGCCTTTTTCGCCAGCAAGCTGCCTCCCACAAGTGTTGTTTGTGCCTTAACTGATCTGCATTACTCCCAGGTACGGATGCATTCGCAAGATTCAGTTCCACCCTCCGCCCATCACCTTATACAAGGTGACTCTGTTGCTTTGCTCGGCCAGTCGCAAACTGATCAAATCCTGTTGGGCGCTATACAGCGACCGCTGTGCGGTCAGTGCTTCGAGGTAGCTTTGCGAGCCGCCGCGATAAAGTGCATCGGCCAGCTCGAAGCTTTTGCGACTGGCATCGGTCAAGGCCTGCTGCGCCGCAAGCCGCTCATCCAGCGTGCTGCGAACCGCCAAAGCATCGGCCACTTCCTTGAAGGCACTCTGAATGGTCTGCTGATAGGTCTGGACCTGAATTTCACGCTCGACCCTGGCGGCATCCAGCGTTGCGCGGTTGGCGCCGGCATCGAAGATCGGCACGCTGATGCTCGGGGCAAAAGTCCAGGCACCGCTACCGGCCTTGAACAGGCTGGAGAGGCTTGAACTGGCAGAACCGGCATTGGCCGTCAGGCTGATTGTCGGGAAGAATGCCGCACGTGCAGCACCGATATCGATACTGGCCGACTTGAGGCTGTGTTCGGCAGCCAGCACATCAGGCCGACGCTGCAACAGACTGGATGGCAACTCATCCGGTACCTGAACCAGTTGCGCAGCCGATTGCAGATCAGTACCCGGCAACATGTCATCAGGAATATCACTCCCCACCAGCAAGCGCAGCGCGTTCTGATCTTGAAGAATCTGGCTGGCATAGACCGCCACATCACCCCGCGCCGACTCCACGGTGGTCTGGGCCTGCGCCAGAGACAGACCGGAAGACCCGCCCAACGCATGACTGCGCTGAGTCAGCTCATAAGTCTGCTGCTGGCTGGCAAGCGTTTCCCGAGCCAGTTGCAAGAGCTGGTTATCCGCCGCCAGAGTCAGCCAGGCTGTCGCCACTTCGGCCACCAGGCTGATCTGGGTACTGCGCCGGGTTTCGGTCAGCGCCAGATAATCCTCCAGCGCTTCGTCCTGAAGATTCTGTATCCGTCCGAAAACATCCAGCTCATAACTGGTCATGCCCACCTGTGCGCTGTATTCATGACTGGTCGTGGCTGTGCCGCTGCTGGACATGGCTCCCGGCGTACGGCTTTGGGTACCGCTGACGCCAGCACTGAGGGTCGGCAGGCTCGCCGCCCGCTGGATACGGTACTGAGCCTGAGCCTTTTCGATGTTCAGGCTGGCCAGACGCAGATCGCGGTTATTGGCCAGGGCCAATGCCTGCAACTTCACCAGACGGCTATCGGTGAAGAATGTCTGCCACTCGACAGAAGCGGCCGTCGTGCCTGAATCGGCAGCTTTCACCGGCAACCATTGCTCGGCGACCGGGGCCTCGGGGCGCTGATACTCGGGTGCCAGATTGATACAACCGCCGAGCAGCGCCAGAGCGGCTGGCAAAAGCCAATGCAACTTGATCATGCGTCACCTGCGGAGACTGTTTGAGTGGAAGTCGAAGCCCAAGAACGGCTGGCAAAACGACGACGAACCAGAACGAAGAACAGCGGCACGAAGAAGATTCCCAATACGGTGGCGCTGAACATGCCGCCCAATACGCCAGTCCCGATGGCCTGACGCCCCGCAGAACCTGCACCGGAACTCAAGGCCAGTGGCAATACGCCAAACATGAACGCCAGGGAAGTCATCAGAATCGGCCTGAGACGTTGACGCGCCGCAATCAGAATCGCGTCCTGCAGGTTCTTGCCATGTTCCTGAAGGTGCTTGGCGAATTCGACGATCAGAATGGCGTTCTTGGCCGCCAGCCCAACCGTCGTCAGCAATCCCACCTGAAAGTACACGTCATTGCTCAAACCACTGAAGCGGGTCGCCAGCACTGCACCGACCACGCCCAGCGGCACGACCAGCATTACCGAGAAAGGTACAGACCAGCTTTCATAAAGCGCCGCCAGACAAAGGAACACGAACAGCACCGAAATCCCGTAGAGCAACGGAGCCTGGGAGCCGGACAGTCGCAACTGATAAGACTGGCCGGTCCACTCATAGCCGATGCCTTCAGGCAATTGCTTGATGATCGCCTCAACAGCCGCCATGGCATCGCCGGAACTCACGCCTGGCGCAGGGTCACCGACCACCTCCAGCGACGAATTGCCGTTGTAGCGTTCCAGCAAGGGCGAACCGTAGCTCCAGGCGCTACTGGCGAAAGAAGAAAACGGCACCATTTCATCGTTGCTGTTGCGCACGTACCAATGATCCAGATCCGCCGCCTGCATACGGGATGAGGCTTCGCCCTGAACGTAGACTTTCTTGACCCGCCCCTGATTGAGGAAGTCATTGACGTAAGTGCCGCCCAGCGCAGTGGACAAGGTGTCGTTGATATCGCTGGTGCTCAGGCCCAAGGCGCCGGCCTTGCGATCATCGATGCTGACTTTCAACTGAGGCGTGTCATCCAGGCCGTTACTGCGTACGCCCAATAACCGAGGATCCTTCCTGGCCAGTTCGATGAACTGCTCACGAGCCGCGACCAGCGCCTCATGCCCCAGCCCGCCAAGGTCCTTGAGTTGTAAATCGAACCCCGAACTTTGCCCCAGACCCTGAACCGCCGGGGGCTGCATGACGAATACAGACCCATCGCCAATGCTCGACAACGCAAGGGTCGCCCGCTGGGCTATGGAGGCCGCATCCTGGCCTTTGTCCAGACGCTGGCTCCAGTCCCTGAGTTTGATAAAGGACCTGCCGGTGTTCTGGCTGTTACCGCCCATGCCCATCCCCGTGATGGTGATCAGGGACTCGACTTCCGGCTGTTCGAGCATGTAACTCTCGTATTGCCTCATCACCGCCTGGGTACGGCTGTCGGTAGCGCCCACCGGCAACTGGACCTGAGCCATGAGCATGCCTTGGTCTTCATCCGGCAGAAACGAGGTCGGCAGGCTGGCATAAGCGGCGGCCATGGCCAGCAATATCAGCGCATACGCCAACAGACTGCGACGCCCACGCTTCAGCATGCCGCCCACAAGATGCTGGTAATCGTCGGCACCGCGCTCGAAGGTCCGGTTGAACCAGCCGAAGAAACCGCCACGCGGGGTATGCCCCTGGGCATCGGACGGCTTGAGCATAGTGGCGCACAAGGCTGGCGTCAGGGTCATGGCCACCAGCACGGAGAGCAACATGGCAGAAACGATGGTCACCGAAAACTGCCGGTAGATGATCCCCGTGGAGCCGCCAAAAAACGCCATGGGTATGAAAACAGCGCTCAACACCAGAGCGATGCCGATCAAAGCACTGGTGATTTCATTCATGGACTGCCGGGTAGCATCAAGGGCAGACAGCTTCTGCTCGCCCATGACCCGCTCGACGTTCTCCACCACCACAATGGCGTCGTCCACCAGCAAACCGATGGCCAGCACCATGGCAAACATGGTCAGGGTGTTGATCGAGTAACCGAACAACGCCAGTACGCCAAAAGTCCCCAGCAGTACCACCGGCACCGTGATCGCCGGAATCAGCGTGGCTCGCAGGTTCTGCAGAAACAGGAACATGATGAGCACCACCAGAACGATGGCCTCGCCCAGGGATTTGACGACCTCCTCGATGGACAGACTCACGAAAGGCGTGGTGTCGTAGACAATCACGTTTTTCAACTGCATTTGCGTGGGGTAGAACGGCTCCAGCTCCTTGAGCTTGGCCTTCACGGCTTCCCCGACGCTCAAGGCATTGGCACCGGCCGCCAGTTGCACGCCCATGGCCGCAGCCGGCTTGCCGTTGAGCGCTGAGGTCACGTCATAACTTTCGCTGCCCAGCTCGACCCGCGCCACATCGCCCAGCAACACCACAGCCCCGTCGCTGGCAGACTTGACCACCACATTGCGAAACTCTTCAGCCGTCTGCAACTTGCTGCGGGCGCTGATGGTGGCGTTCAGTTGCTGACCAGCAACGGCGGGCAAGGCACCCAACTGCCCGGCGGAAACCTCAGTATTCTGTGCCTCCAGAGCGCTGCTGATATCGGAGGGCATCAAGGCATATTTTTCCAGCTTGCCCGGATCCAGCCAGATCCGCATGGCATAACCCGACCCCATGGTCTGAACATCGCCCACACCATCGACACGGCTGATCTGGTCGAGCAAGGTGCTGGAGATGTAATCGCCGATCTGGGTGCCGGTAACGCTTTCGTTATCGGAGGCCAGGGCTGCAATCATCAGAAAGTCCGAGCCGCCCTTGGTCACCGTCAGGCCTTCGCTCTGCACCGACTGAGGCAATCGCGATTCGGCCTGTTGCAGTTTGTTCTGCACTTGCATCTGCGCCACATCCGGGTCAGTACCAGCGGCGAAAGTCAGGTTGATACTGGCGCTGCCCGCTGAGCTGCTGGAGGCCGACATGTAGGTCAGGTTATCCAGCCCTTTCATCTGCTGCTCGATGACCTGGGTCACCGAGTCTTCAACCGTCTTGGCCGATGCGCCGGTGTAAGTGGCCGAGATTCGCACGGTCGGCGGGGCGATGTCCGGGTATTGCTCCAGCGGCAACTGGCTGATGGATAAAGCGCCGCCGAGCATGATGCAGATGGCGATGACCCAGGCAAAGATCGGCCTGTCGATAAAGAAGCGCGCCATGTTCAGCCCTCCTTCGCAACAGTGGCGGGCGACACTTGCTTGCTGGTAGCCACCACTTCGGCACCAACTCGCACCTTCTGCCCGCCTTCGACAATCACCTGATCGCCCGCCGTCAGGCCGGAGGTCACCCACCATTGATTGCCCACCGCCCGGTCAATCGTCAGCACTCGCTGCTCGACCTTGCCATTGACCACTACCAGCACGGTAGTCACGCCACTGGCGCTACGACTCACGGCCTGCTGCGGAACCAGAATCGCCTTGTTGTCCCGAGCCTGTTCAAGCACGGCCCGCACATACATGCCAGGCAACAACAGTCGATCTGGATTGGCGAACCGGGCACGCAGGGTCACAGTGCCGGTTCCTTCATTGACGCTGACGCCACTGAACTGCAAACGACCTTCCCCGGGATAAATGCTGCCATCTTCAAGCTTGAGGCTGATGTTCACTGCGCCATCGCTGTTGGCTTGCAGCACGCCGCTGGCCAGATCGCGCTTGAGACGCAGCAACTCCGTAGTGGATTGCGTGACATCGACATAGATCGGGTCCAGTTGCTGCACAGTCGTCAACGCCGCGTCCTGATTGGCCACGACCAAAGCGCCGGGTGTCACGGTGGATGTTTCGATGCGCCCGCTGATCGGCGAAGTGATACGGGTGTAGGCAAGATTGATACGCGCGGTTTCTACACCGGCCTGCGCAACCTGCAACTCGGCCTCAGCGCTGAGCAGGCTGGCCTGAGCATCTTCGTTATCCTGCTGGCTGATGGCATCGATCCTTGCCAACTGGACATTACGCTTGGCCGTGGCCTGCGCCGACTTAAGGGTCGCACGGGCTTTGGCCAATGTTGCCTGGGCTTCAGCCAGCGCCGCTCTGTAGGTAGCGCCATCAAGCTGGTACAGAGCCTCCCCGGCCTTGACTTCAGCGCCTTCGGTAAACAGTCGTTGCTGCACGATACCGCCAACCTGCGGCCTGATCTCTGCCACCATGAAGGCCTGCGTACGCCCGGCCAGTTCGCTGGTCAGCACCTGACTCTGTGGTTGAACGCTGATCACTGAAACCTTGGGCAATACCGCGACAGGCGCAGGCGCCTGCGGCGAACAACCGCTCAACAGGCTTAAAAGAGCGACATAAAGAACGAATGTGGCAGTCACCAGATATTTGGCGAAGATTTTGATCGACATAAATGCCTCTACAAGACGTTGTGGCTTGGGCCTGTCGCCATGTTGTGAGGCAAATGTGCAGGAAAATTGAAGATTGCCCTCGCCGCTTGAATCTTCGCCGCCAGCGGGCCTAAATGAGCGGCCTCTTCATCGACATAAATGTGCAAACCCCATGAAATTGAGTATCTCCACCAAACTCTTCATTGCGGTCCTGACCGGCGTGCTGTTTGTCATCCTGAGCATGGGTCTGACTGCGAACTGGAGCTTTGGTCGTGGCTTTCTGGGCTATCTCAATGAACAGGGCATGCAGCGGATGACGCCGATCCTGCCAAAGCTTGCTGCCGCTTATGCCCACGAAGGTAACTGGGAGTTTCTGCGCCACAACAGGGATCGCTGGTTTGAAATCATGCGTCCCGACCATGATGAAGAAGAACGCATGACCACCGCCCCCAGGACCATGCAGACTTCAGACCTGACAGGCGCAGTGCTTCGTCTGGCGTTGCTGGATGAGCACAAGCGCCAGGTGATGGGATATTCGGGCTTGAATGACGATGACTATATGCGCCCCATCGAAGTGGATGGCAAAACCGTCGGCTGGCTGGCCATCACACCTTTCCAGAGCGTCAGTGAAGCCGGTGGCGAACGCTTTCAGCAATACCAGCTGCGCGCCAGCCTGGGCATGGGCGTGCTGTCACTGGTGCTAGCCATGCTGATTGCCTGGTGGATCGCCCGAACCCTGCTTGACCCGGTCAAGCGCGTGGCGGCGGCTACGCATCGACTGGCCGCTGGCGAGTACAGCAGCCGGGTGGTTGTGTCCTCCAACGACGAAGTCGGGCAACTGGCCCGCGACTTCAACCAGTTGGCCTACACCCTGGAGCGCAACGAACGCATGCGCCGGGATTTCATGGCCGACGTTTCCCACGAGCTGCGCACGCCGCTGTCGGTACTGCGCGGAGAGCTGGAAGCTATCGAAGACGGTGTACGCACCCTCGATCAGGCATCCATGAAGTCATTGCAGGGCGAGGTCGGCATGCTCAGCAAACTGGTGGATGATCTTTACGAACTGTCACTGGCCGATGTAGGTGCCCTGACCTATCGCAAGACCGATTGCGAACTCAATGAACTGCTGGAAAGCAGCGCCGCCATGTTCCATGAGCGTTGCGCAGCCCGGAAGCTGAGCCTGGAACTGGAGCTTCCCGCACAGCCACTACCCTTGCAGGCCGACGCCAAACGCTTGCAACAACTGTTCAACAACCTGCTGGAAAACGCTGTGCGCTATACCGACGAAGGCGGCGTCCTGCGAATTCAGGCGGCCATTGAGGGAGATGAACTGCGGATCGACTTTCTCGACTCAGGCCCCGGTATCGAGGCCGAACAACTGCCGCGTCTGTTCGAGCGCTTCTACCGTGGCGAGGCTTCACGCAACCGGGCCAGTGGCGGCGCAGGTCTCGGGCTGGCCATCTGTCACAGTATCGCGCTGGCACACGGCGGCAGCCTGACGGCAGATCACTCACCCCTGGGCGGTCTCTGGCTGACCCTTCGCCTGCCACGGAGTATCTGACCCATGGCCAATGACGCGCCAATCCTCATCGTCGAAGATGAACCCAAACTGTCTGCACTGATGCGCGATTACCTGAACGCAGCAGGTTATCCGACCCAATGCCTGGCCAATGGTCTTGAAGTGGTGCCAGCGGTACGCACCTGTGAACCGAGGCTGATTCTGCTGGACCTGATGCTACCGGGTCGCGATGGCTTGCAAGTGTGCCAGGAACTGCGCAGCTTCAGCACAGTGCCGATTGTCATGATCACGGCCAGGGTCGAGGAAGTGGATCGCCTGCTCGGTCTGGACCTGGGGGCCGACGATTACATCTGCAAACCGTTCAGCCCGCGTGAAATGGTGGCCAGGGTCAAGGCCATCCTGCGCCGTAGCCCACAGCTTGCGTTGCTGGAGGCTCAGCCAAGGTTGCTGATCGATGAGGAACTGTATCGCGCCTCGTTCGATGGCGTGGCGCTGGACCTGACTCCGGTTGAGCTGCGCCTGCTCAATACCCTCGCCCGCTCGCCAGGCCGCGTGTTCTCCCGTGACCAACTCCTGGACAAGCTTTATTCGGATCATCGCGTGGTCACCGACCGCACCGTAGACAGCCATATCCGCAACCTGCGGCGCAAACTTGCGCAGGCCTGCCCGCAGGAAGATCCCATCCAGTCGCTCTATGGCGTGGGCTACAAGCTGGAACTTTGACTCGCGCAGGGTCTGTCGCTGGTATGATCCGCTTTTCGCTCTGCACCGCTGAAATCGTTTAAGGACCCTTCATGGCCAGCCATCCGCAACGTGTCGCCATTGTCATCCCGGCAAGATACGCCTCCACCCGCCTTCCCGGTAAACCGCTTGCCGACATCGCAGGCAAACCCATGGTGCAGCATGTGTATGAGCGCGCTCTGGAAGCCGCCATTGCCGATACGGTAGTGATTGCCACCGACGATCAGCGTGTGGCCGATGCGGCGCGCAGCTTTGGCGCGGCGTGTGTGATGACATCCCCCGACCATCCTTCGGGCACTGATCGCCTGGCCGAAGTCATGAGTCAGGTCGAAGCCGATATCTATGTCAACCTGCAAGGCGATGAGCCACTTGTCAGGCCTGCGGATATCGCCACGCTGGTGACCGGCATGCTCGCTGATCAGTCCGTGCAGGTCGGTACGCTCTGCCATCCGATAGACTCGGCCGAAGCAGGCAACCCCAATACCGTCAAAGTGGTCCTGGCCGCCAACGGCAATGCGCTGTATTTCAGCCGCTCGCCGATTCCCTACCCCCGCGAGGCTGAAACGGCCACTTACCTCAAGCATGTCGGGGTCTACGCCTATCGCCGCGAGGTGCTGGCCAGCTACTCCGGCTTGTCTCAGCCAATGATCGAGCATGCCGAAAAACTGGAGCAACTGCGCCTGCTGACTGCCGGTTACTGCATTCGTGCATGGGTGGTCGAGCCCACCGGGCCTGGCGTCGATACCCCAGAATGCCTGGAAAAAGTCCGCGCCCTGATCGAGGGCCGCTCACTGCCAAGCCTGCCCGCACTGGCCGATATTCGACTGGTGATCACCGATGTCGACGGCGTGCTGACCGATGGCGGCATTTTCTATGACGCAACCGGCGAATGCCTGAAACGCTTCCACGTTCGCGATGGCATGGGCATGCGCATGCTGGAAGAAAACGGCGTGCGAGTGGCGGTCTTGTCAGGACGTGACTCGGCGACATTGCGCAAGCGCGTGGTGGACCTGGGCGTAGAGCTGTGCCAGTTCGGCATCAAGGATAAAAAGGCCGCTTGTGAGCAGTTGATGGCCGCCGCCGGAGTGACCGCCCGTCAAACAGCCTGTATCGGTGATGATTCCATCGACCTCCCGGCCTTTGCCGCTTGCGGTCTGTCGTTCGCCGTCGCCGATGCGCCGGTCTATGTGCAGCAGCAAGCCACGCATGTGCTGCAACGCGCGGGTGGCACCGGGGCATTCCGGGAGGTTTCCGATTCTATTCTGATCGCCCAGGGCAAGGCTGACGTCTTGGGTTCAGCAACCGGTTATGCATCGGTAATGGCCAGGATGGCCCAGTAAAACCGGAGGCTCCCGACGCCAAAAGGCTCGGGAGCCTTTACCCCCGCATCACCATTTCCCCTTCTGCATGGAACAACTCCCGCACATCGACCACTCAGGTTCAAACGAACCTTAGACTGCGGGAGAGAATTCATGGGCATTCAGTCCGCCAGGGCTTTCAAATACGTACAAGAGTTTTCATGCATTGCCGAGCGCTGCGAAGACAACTGCTGTAAGGGTAACTGGCGCATTGCAGTCAGCAATCGCAGCCACGAGCTGTACAGCCGGGAGTTTCCCGAGCTCTTGAATCTGATCGTCAAGGACGATTCGGGCTACCAGATGGACAAGGCCGGTGGCCAGTGCGGCGCGCTGCAAGGCGGACGTTGCCAGATCCATGCCCAGCAGGGTGAAGAAGTTCTCACCGATACCTGTGCCAACTACCCTCGCATGTATCGCCGCATCAATAACTCGTTGGTGAAGTCCGCAACCATGAGCTGCCCCGAAGTTGCCCGTATCGGGCTGTTTGGCGAATCGCCGTTCAAGATCGAAGAAGGTCCCCAGGACGACCATCATCTCTACGCCGCCGCCAATCAGGAATTCCCGGGTATCGATCAGGCCCAGTGGCGTTCGGTGGTGGAGTCTCTGCTGCAAATCACCCTGTCGAAGAAACTGCCGGTTGGTCAGGTATTGCTGCGTCTGTACGACATTTCTGCGCAACTGTCGGAACTGCCTCACGCCCGCTGGATCGAGGAAATCCCTCTGCTGGCCGACAACACCAGCAAGCTTGCGGAGGATGGCAGCGAGCCGATCCTTGCCGATCCATTGCTGATCGTGCTGATCAACGTCCTGAATGCACCGGGTGCGCCCTCCTCCTTGCGCCAACAGCTACTCACCTCTTCGCTCATCGTACCCGGCGAAACGCCTGCACAGGCGCAGTGGACGCTACGGGCCGAGTATCGGAACCTGTACACCGAAAAGCTGCAGCACAGCCTTGATCTGATCCTGAAGCGTTTCATTGCTGCCGAGATGACCCGCACCGGCTTCCCGTTCATCTCCAACACCAGCGCCGGACAGGATTACGGCTTGAACCTGACCGAGTGGGCAACCACCCTGGCCATCCGCACCCTGACCCTGCGTAATCTGCTGATTGCTCATTGTGATGTGAACAACCAACTGGCGCCGGACAAGCAACAGATCGTGGATCTGGTCTACCGGTTCTGCCGGGCTGCCAGCCATAACGCAGTGACTGCCGCCGAGCGCACCTTGCGCAATGCGATCACCGAAAAAGGCCTGGCGTACCTGAACACTCTGATCAGGCAGGTGGATGCCTGACGGTATCAGCCACATCCCTTCCTGAGCCCTGTCCTGAACAGGGCTCAGGCAGCAGAGAATGCCGTACAGAGCGTTTCATAGATCCAGATCAATAAACCCTGCTGGCAAGGCGATTACCGTTCGCGACTTTTTGCGACCGACACCGCCATGACACCCTTTACCCCGGAATTGCTCGCCCCCGCCGGCACCCTGAAAAACATGCGCTATGCGTTTGCCTATGGCGCCGATGCAGTCTATGCCGGCCAGCCGCGCTACAGCTTGCGGGTGCGCAACAACGAATTCGATCACGCCAACCTGGAACTCGGCATTCGCGAGGCTCAGGCTCAAGGCAAGCGCTTCTACGTCGTGGTGAACATCGCGCCGCACAACGCCAAGCTCAAGACCTTCCTCAAAGACCTTGAACCCGTAATCGCCATGGCTCCCGACGCGCTGATCATGTCCGACCCCGGCCTGATCATGCTGGTGCGCAAACACTTCCCGCAGATGCCGATTCACCTGTCGGTGCAAGCCAATACCGTGAACTGGGCCAGTGTCGAGTTCTGGCAACAACAAGGCCTGAGCCGGATCATCCTGTCTCGCGAACTGTCCCTGGAAGAAATCGACGAAATACGCCAGCAGGTTCCCGCCATGGAACTGGAAGTGTTCGTCCACGGCGCGCTGTGCATGGCCTACTCCGGCCGCTGCCTGCTGTCGGGCTACATCAACAAGCGTGACGCCAACCAGGGCAGTTGCACCAACGCCTGCCGCTGGAAATATTCCGCGCAAGAAGCCACGGAGAACCAGCTTGGCGACATCGTGCAAACCTGTGAACCCGAGCCGACCCTGGGCGCAGGCGCGCCGACCGATCAGGTGTTCCTGTTGCAGGAAGCCAATCGCCCGGAAGAACTGATGCCCGCCTTCGAGGACGAACACGGCACCTACATCATGAACTCCAAGGACCTGCGCGCCGTACAGCATGTCGAGCGCCTGACCCGCATGGGCGTGCATTCATTGAAAATCGAAGGCCGGACCAAATCCCACTTCTATTGCGCCCGCACTACACAGGTCTACCGCCGGGCAATCGACGACGCTGTAGCCGGCCGCGAATTCGACCGCAGCCTGATGACCGATCTGGAATCCCTGGCCCAGCGCGGCTACACCGAAGGCTTCCTGCGCCGTCATGTCCACGACGAATACCAGAACTACCAGAACGGCAGCTCGGTTTCGGAGCAACAACAGTTCGTCGGCGAACTGACCGGCGAACGCCGCGACGGACTGGCCGAAGTACGGGTCAAGAACCGCTTCAGCCTCGGCGACCATATGGAATTGATGACGCCCAAAGGCAACGTCCACTTTGACCTGCATCAGTTACAGAGTGCCAAGGGCGAGACAATCGAAGTGGCTCCGGGGGACGGGCATACGGTATATCTGCCGATTCCTGAGGATGTGGATTTGCGGTTTGGGTTGTTGATGCGGGATGTGAGATTCACCAACAGGTAGGATTGCGGACCAGGGAGCAGGAGCGAATTTATTCGCGAGGCGGCATTTCAAACGACTCATCTCTGTCGGATGTCATACCGCTTTCGCGGATAAATCCGCTCCCACCGTCCCCTGTTTGCTGCGCGACAGTGCAGCGCCTGAGTTACAGGGTTTTCATGTACTCGATCAATGCATAGCGCTCGTCATCGTTGAAAGAGGATGCACCATAGTCATGACCTGCCTTGGAGTTCCCCGGTAAGGAAGTATCGAAAGTGAACGGGGCACCAGGCCCATTGGCATCGATAAAACCGACAGCCTTCGGATCGAACACAATCGAGCCCGCCTTGAAGCTCGAAGGACGTGCGTCGGGAGGCAGCAGCAGATCATACAGCGTGCGTACCGAGCCGTTGTGCAGGTAAGGCGCTGTTGCCCAGATGCCCGTCAATGGGCGCGCCTTGTAGGCAAGAGTCGGATAGTCCTGGATATCGAGTGCATAGCAGGCCTGGAGTCGCTTGTTCTTTTCGGTCGAGGCAAAGCTCAAAAAGGAGAAAACGCTCTTGCGTTCGGTTCGTGGCGGTTGCGACTGGACGTTCAGGTAATCCTTCATCGCCAGCTCAAGAAGGTCTTTCTTCTGGTTCAGTAATATTTCCCGTGCCGTTACGCCCAACTGTGTGACCAAAGTCGTCTGATCTGTGACAACACCTTTGAACGTGTTGAGAAGCGCGCCCTTGAGCTTGCCAGGATCACTGATGAACTGGACGGCATTACAAGCCATCCAGGGGTCGGTATTGATGCTTTGAAGGCTTTCGGGCCTCGTACTGATAGGAGTCATCTGAGCGACGATCTTGCTTTTCAGATCATCGCGTGACAACGGTAAATGGCAGCTTGAGCAATTATTGTCGAACAGCTTGGCACCCTGCTCCACCTTCACAGGATCGATAGCTCCGAGTTTTTCAGGCCATTTCGGTGGTTTCAGGCGCTGCAACGTGCGTTCGAGCTGATCAAGGTTATCGATGCGCACGCTTGAAACAAAGCCCTTGAAAAGCGAATTGGAGCGAAAGGCCACATCACCGAAGACCCCCACGACTTCCGAGGCGTTGCGCGCAAGAGCGCCAACATCCAGGCCATCCGGGCCCAGCCGCTTGTTTGGAGCGACACCGTTCCATTGCACTTTATCGTGCTGGGAAGTGTTCCACAGAAACGGATAGCTGACTGGAGCATCCGAGGGGTTGGGCGTTGGGTTTGGCGCCCCATTGAGCTGCGCCACACGGTTGAGAATATGCCCCACGGCATCAACTCGGCCCGGGCCATACACCAGATCCGTCTTATAGAGCGATGCGCTTTTCTCAAGGAAAAGATTCAACTCCTTCAGTGAACTGGACAGAAGCTGACGATTACCTTCGGAGTCGTCACCTGCAAGGACCTTTGTCGCAAAGCGATCAAATTTTTCATCATCACTCTGGGTGTCGATCAGAGCATCGCGGAAGGCATCAACAAACTTCTGGAAATCGGCATTGGTGGGGCCGCCCTGAACTTCCCAGGTATGGCCACTGTAGGAAACATTGGCCGTGTGACAGGCCGCGCAGTTCATTCCCACCCAAGGTTCCTTGTCAGACTGGTTGTTCTTCCAGCGCAGGCGAGAAAACGTCAGGGACTTGTCACTGCCTTGATCGACCACAAACCCCAAGGGCAACCGATAACTCTTGTAGTCAAACTCCAGAGTGCGCGGTGTATAACCATACCTTTCGATATTCGCGTCGGACATGAAAGGCACTTTCGAGCCTTTTATTTCCAAGGCCATCATCCAGCTCAGAGGAACCAGACGTGACCCTTGAGAAGTGTCCTGCCAGACTGCGAGATCTTTCGCACTCCAGTTCTGATCCAGACTGTACTCATCTGCCAGTACCACTGCCGATGTCAGGCTTCCAACCCCAATACTTACCGCTGCCAACACAGACTTCACTGTCATTTTCTCGATCCTTGTGGCTGTCTCCAGGAACCGCAATCAGCGGGCGCATCGCCCGAACCCTCGATTGGGCTACCCCCTGATTGGGAGTGTAGATATTTTTCAAGCAAATGATGGCATTTTGTTACACCCCACAAAACCGAGGCATTTCTCCTCCCCCAAATTCCCCTCTACTGCCTCAGCAGGCAGGCACCGAGCAGATTTTGATGTCGTTTATAATCAAAATCATTGACCTCTAAGATTATGAACATCATCATTAATGAGCATTTATATACGCTGGGCTGAAATCCGGGCGTTGCATCACGCTGAATGCTTGCCACCCTGCACACGGCGTCTGCCTGACGAGAAAAGCAGGCCTTATCGGATTGCCCGATTTCCAATTCACAGAGCCAAATCAACATGAAGGCATTTTTCATCGATCGTTATGGCAAGAACAGCGGACGTCTTGCCGAGTTACCCGACCCGGACGTGGGGCCCGACGACGTTCTGGTTCAAGTGCATGCCACCAGCGTCAATCTCCTGGACTCCAAGATCAGGAAAGGTGAATTCAAACTGATCCTGCCCTATTCCTTTCCACTGGTGCTGGGTAACGATCTGGCTGGCGTGGTGGTGCGTACAGGCTCTGCTGTGCGGCAGTTCCGGCCGGGTGATGAGGTTTATGCGCGCCCTCCTCAGGAGCGCATCGGCACCTTCGCCGAGCTTATCTGCGTCAAGGAAGATTCACTGGCTCTGAAACCCAAGAACATAAGCATGGAGGAAGCAGCCTCTATCCCTTTGGTCGCTCTGACGGCCTGGCAGGCACTGGTCGAGACCGCAAGGTTAAAAAAGGGACAGAGAGTACTTATACACGCCGGCTCAGGCGGCGTTGGAACCATCGCCATTCAGCTTGCCAAGCACCTCGGGGCCGTTGTTGCCACAACTACCAGCACGAGCAATGTCGAGTGGGTGAAAGCGCTGGGAGCGGACGCTGTCATCGATTACACGCAGCAAAGCTTCGAGAGCGAACTGCACGACTATGACGTCGTACTCAATAGTCTGGGAGCCGACGTTCTGGATAAATCGCTCAAGGTTCTGAAGCCCGGTGGTCAGCTCATTTCCATCTCCGGGCCACCGACGCCCCTGTTTGCTGACGAGCAGAAACTGTCCTGGGGGCTGAAGCAGGTCATGCGTTTGCTGAGTTATGGCATCAGGAAGAAAGCACGCGAATTCGACGTCAGCTATGCATTCGTTTTCATGCAGGCAAATGGCGCTCAACTGCGTGAAATCAGCGCGCTGATCGAGTCCGGCGCAATCAAGCCGGTGATAGATCGCTCCTTCCCGTTCGAGTCAACAGCAGATGCTCTTGGCTATGTGGAACAGGGGCGTTCCAAAGGCAAGGTGGTCATTAAAGTCAGGTAAACACGGCCTGACAGGCCAGGGCAGCCTCTACGCTGTCCTGGCTTTCACCTCTGGCACATACGAAAAACCTGCCGCCTCCCAGTCGTACCAATCGGGGGTAAGGCGGAGTTTACGGGTGCAAATGAGCATTTCGATCGCGCTCGCGCACTAGCCTGTTTTTAACGCGGCATCACCGAGCGCAGATACATTTCGTACAAAGCCTGATCCTGACCAGGCATCCATCATGAACATGACTAATGTTTTATTGAAATCAATTCGTTTTTGTTCATGTCGCCACCGTTCTTAAAATACGTGCAACTTTTCACGGCAGGCAGAGTAACGGCTGCCGGGTTAAAAAAGAATGTTAGCCAACCCTGAAAGGTGAAGCAGTAAATTCAGGTCGAGCTTAAAGGAGAGGTATCAGATCAAGATGAACAAAGAACTCACATTTGCTATCAAGAGCATTGGTTTTGATGAGCATTACTTACCCTCAGACAATACGCGCATCACGACCAACTTTGCCAATCTGGCCAGGGGCGAAAATCGCCAGGAGAATTTGCGCAACACCTTGAAGATGATTGACAATCGCTTCAATGCCCTGGCGCATTGGGACAATCCTGAAGGTGATCGTTACACGGTCGAACTGGACATTATCTCCGCGGAGATGAATATTGACGCTGAAGGCGGTGACCATGCCATCCCGTTGATTGAGGTTTTGAAAACAACGATTGTTGATCGAAAAACCAATGAGCGTATCAATGGGGTCGTGGGGAATAACTTTTCCTCTTACGTACGCGACTATGACTTCAGTGTGCGGTTGCTAGAGCACAACAAGAACCAGTCCGGATTCAGTACGCCAGAAGATTTCGGAGATCTGCACGGAAAGTTGTTCAAATGCCTCATCAATTCAAATGCCTATAAAAAGCATTTTGACAAGCCACCTGTTATCTGCCTGAGCGTATCGAGCGCCAGGACCTACCACAGGACCGAGAATCAGCATCCTGTCCTGGGAGTTGAGTACCAGCAGGATGAATACTCTTTGACGGATGAGTATTTCAAGAAAATGGGGCTGAAGGTTCGCTATTTCATGCCGCCGAACAGCGCTGCGCCTTTGGCTTTTTATTTTTCAGGCGATGTGCTGGGTGATTACACCAGCCTTGAACTCATTGGCATCATTAGCACAATGGATACTTTCCAGAAGATTTACCGGCCTGAGATTTATAATGCGAACTCGGTGGCAGGAAAGTCCTATAAGCCGAGTTTGAAAAACCAGGACTATTCATTGACTCGAATTGTGTATGACCGCGAGGAACGTAGCCGGCTGGCTATTGAACAAGGAAAATTTGCCGAAGAAAACTTCATCAAACCCTACCAGGCCGTTCTTGAGCAGTGGTCCGCCCGTTGCGCTCTTTGATTAATTAAAAACAAGGCCATCTTCATGAAAAAATTGTTACCCACTTCGACTGCAGGCAGCTTGCCTAAACCCTCCTGGCTTGCGCAACCTGAGACCCTTTGGTCACCCTGGAAATTGCAAGACGAAGAATTGATTGAAGGCAAGCAAGACGCGCTGTGTTTGTCGCTGCAAGAACAACAATTGGCCGGAATCGATATCGTCAGTGACGGTGAACAAACTCGCCAGCATTTCGTGACTACGTTTATTGAACACCTCGACGGCGTTGATTTCGAACAGCGCGAGACTGTCAGAATTCGTGACCGCTATGATGCGAGCGTGCCAACGGTTGTGGGTGCTGTTGCTCGACGAAAGCCCGTTTTTGTCGAAGACGCCAGATTTCTACGCCAGCAAACCAGGCAGCCAATCAAGTGGGCCCTGCCAGGCCCAATGACAATGATTGATACCCTTTACGATGCTCATTACAAAAGCCGTGAAAAACTGGCTTGGGAATTTGCCAGGATTCTCAATCAGGAGGCCAAAGAGCTGGAGGCTGCCGGGGTCGACATCATTCAATTCGATGAGCCTGCATTTAACGTTTTTTTTGATGAGGTGAATGACTGGGGCGTTGCCACCCTGGAACGGGCGGTTGAAGGACTCAAATGCGAAACCGCTGTGCATATTTGCTACGGCTACGGCATCAAAGCGAATACCGACTGGAAGAAGACGCTGGGCTCGGAGTGGCGACAGTACGAAGAAGCCTTTCCCAAACTGCAAAAATCCAGTATCGATATCATCTCGCTGGAGTGTCACAACTCTCACGTCCCCATGGATCTGATTGAACTCATTCGGGGCAAGAAAGTGATGGTAGGAGCCATTGACGTGGCAAGCCATACCATTGAGACGCCCGAGGAAGTCGCCAATACCCTGAGAAAAGCACTTCAGTTCGTCGATGCCGACAAACTCTATCCATGCACCAACTGCGGCATGGCGCCTTTGCCACGTCGAGTCGCGAGCGGAAAGCTGCGCGCGTTGAGTGCGGGTGCAGAAATCGTCCGCAGAGAACTCTCGAACGAACGCTAAGCAACCTTCGGAAATGGCGCAGGTATTGAACAGGCGATCAGGTCGCTTTTGATCAATGGCCGCTTTCACAGGCTGAAGTCAGCCAGATTATCCGGCTGCTTCAGGCGTCCCCATCAACAATATCAACCCACTATCTTCTCAGGACCTGCCATGTCGCCTTCTGATACTGCTATCGAGCCATTGAGCTTTCGTGAAGCGCTCGGATACTACGCATCTGGTATTACCGTGATTACATCCCACATTGCCGGGGAACCGATTGGCTTCACGTGCCAGTCTTTCTATAGCGTGTCGATGAGCCCGCCACTGGTATCGTTCAGCGTCATGAGCAGCTCGGCCAGCTATCCCGGAATTCGCCAGGCAGGTCGGTTTGCAGTCAATATCCTCTCGGGTGAGCAGGCCAATATTTCCAATCAGTTCGCTCGGCGAGGTACGGACAAATGGCATGGCGTCGAATGGGAGGAGTCTCCGCTGGGTAACCCGATCATTGTCGGCAATCTGCACTGGCTTGATTGCGAAATACATGCCGAGCACGCCGCAGGTGATCACCTGATCGTGATTGGTGAAGTAAAAGCCTTAAACCTGCAACAAGCGACTGCTGCTACGCAGCCATTGCTCTACTTCAAAGGACAATATCGCAATCTCGCCGCGCATAGCGGAGTTTGACGGTTACCTCCCAGCCCAATCAGCTGAGAGCCATACTATATGCAGGGCAAAGAACCTAAAACCCGGCCTGCCCAAAACCTCCAGACCAACCCACAAAAATGCACAAAAAGCATTTAAAAAAAAAATATAATTCACTTGTTTTATAATTATCTTAGATCAAAAAAGAATTTCCCACCCCAATTCCATACGATTACCTTCTTTCGCAAGTTGAGCTTCTGCAACTGTCTCGCGAAAGCGACTACCCGAGCGACCTCGCCACCACCACATCGCTCTCACCATCCCCAATCACACGCCTTTTTGTTGCGGCCCGATAATGAACGGAGTAGCCATGTCTTTACGACGCTCTACAGGGCATCTCTGCGCACTCATCGTTGCGCTGATTTCAATTGCCGCCTGCTCACCCTCCAATGAATCGAACGATAAGGTATTGAACGTCACCTTCTTCGCTGACAATACCATTCTCGTGAGTGTTGATCCGTTTCAGGTCTACTGGCTGGAACACCGGGTCATGCTGCGTAATGTCGCCGAGTCATTGACCGACCAGGAACCTTCCAGCGGTCAGATCATTCCATGGCTCGCCAAACGCTGGGAAATCAGCGATGACGGCTTGGCTTATACCTTTTATCTGCGTGACGATGTCACATTCAGCAACGGAGAGCGTTTTAATGCCAAGGCCGTCAAAACGGCGTTCGATAGCAACAAGGCACTGGTCGAGAAGCTGCCCAGCACTTTTGGCGCCACTTACCTCAGCGGATACGACCACGCGCAGGTAATCGATGACTTCACAGTGAAGCTTGTGCTGAGCAAACCCAACGCAGGCTTTCTGCAAGCAACATCGACCACTATTCTGGCCATTCTTGCTCCTGCGTCCTATGCGCTCACCGAACGGGAGCGTTCACTGGGCCAGATCATTGGCACCGGCCCCTTCGTCCTGGACTCCTACACCCCCGAAACCGGCGCTAAACTTTCCAAACGTCATGGCTATCACTGGGCATCGGCCAACTCCAGGAATCAGGGCGATGCCTATCTGGACACCGTGAATATCACCTACACCCCGGAAGAGAGCGTCCGCAACGGTCTCTTTTTGCAAGGCAAGGTGGACATTCTTTGGCCACGGCTGCCGTTCTCGGAAATCAATGCAAATCTGTTCGAGAAAAAAGGGGCAACCATTCAGACTCGCTCGCTGCCCGGCCCCGCCCTCAATCTATACCCCAACGTAAGTGCCCAGCGAATCTTGAGCGACAGGAAAGTCAGGATTGCTCTTCAGAAATCCATTGATCGCAAAAGCTTTGCTCAAGTCGTGTTCTCCCCCACCTTCCCTGTTGTCAGTGGAGTACTGGATGTCACCACGCCGTACTACAAGTCTCAGTCACAAAAGCTGGCGTACGATCCTGACGGCGCTGCTGACTTACTGGATCAAGCAGGCTGGATCAAAGCGGACGATGGCTTCCGATATAAAGACGGAAAACGCCTGCGTCTGGTGTACAACATTTCTCCTGCGGAGACTCCAGGCGACATTCTCATTCAGGATCAACTGCGCAAAACGGGAATCGATCTGAATCTGAACGTACTGACTCGCGCCGATTGGTCTGCCAGAAACGGGGCCGGGAATTACGACCTGACGGCCGTATATATGACACGTGCTGACCCCATCATTCTGCAAACAATCCTCGACCCTCGAACGGCTTACAGCGCAGCGGTCGCAACCAACATATACGAGCCCCAGACACTGCCGAAAGCCCGCGAATTGTTCGATGCCGGCGTTACCTCCATTGCGCCGGAAAAACGAGAGCAGGCATACGGTGCGCTACAAGATCTTTTGATAGATGAGGCCGCTACGTTCCCTCTTCATGAGCGCTTGCTTCAGGCCGCTACGTCATCGCGCGTCAAGAATTTTCACTGGACAGCTGAGGGCATTGCGCTATTTGGCGACATCCAGCTGACAGGTAAGTAAATAACCTTTAACGACGAACTACGCGCAACTCTGGAGTAACCATGACAACGAATGATGCCTGCGTCCCGGATGTGCCAGACGCACCGGTAACGTTCAGTAACCTCATCGAACTTGAATCCCGGGCGGCCAAGGTCATACCCACGGCGGGGTTCGAGTACATTGCACGCGGGGCTGGTGATGAGCAGACCTTGCGTGAAAACCGGGAGGCATTCAGCCGAGCCTTCATCGATCAGAGAATCCTGACCGGCAAGGTCGTGGAGACATTGGAGACATCAATCCTCGGGGTCTCTTTACGCTCGCCCATTACGATCGCGGCAATGGCGTCGCAAGGTATTGCCCACCCCTCTGCTGAATCAGGCACTGCGATTGCGGCGGATCACGTCGGAACGCTGCTCTGCGTGAGCACCGTCTCGACCCAGAGCCTGGAAACCATTGCCGCAGCAAGCGCAGGGCCGAAGTGGTTTCAGCTTTACCTTACTCGCGACGATGGTTTTAACCGCGAACTCCTCAACCGGGCACGAGCGGCAGGATACACAGCCGTGGTGTTAACTGCCGATGTCACGGTCGGAGGCATCCGGGAGCACAACCGTCGAAACGGATTCGATGCAGGACATCTGCGCGGGAATTTCATAGACGCCGCCGGTAACCCCCGCTGTACCGATCGATCGTTCCAACCCGCTTTGTCTCTGGATGCGATCAGTTACGCTCATGAGCACAGCGGGCTGCCTGTTGTCGTAAAAGGCGTGACCACAAGCCAGGATGCTCTTCGCGTCATTGAACACGGCGCCGCCGCGATCCAGGTTTCAAACCATGGAGGAAGGCAACTGGACGGTTCCCCGGCGGCCTTCACATCACTGCTACATGTGGCTGAGTCTGTTGAAGAACGGGTTCCCATCATCTTTGACAGTGGCATCAGGCGCGGCACAGATGTGTTCAAAGCAATTGCAGCGGGCGCCGACGTAGTCGCATTGGGGCGCCCGGTGCTTTATGGCTTGGCGCTGGGAGGATGGCGAGGAGTAGTTTCCGTGCTTGAACATCTGGACAATGAGCTTCGTACGGTGATGCAACTGGCGGGTGCCGCAACTGTTGCAGACATCCGAAGCACCCGGCTTACTTTCGGCCTTACCGATCGGCAAATTCCTGGCTATGCGTAAAGTCAGTTCCCCCCTCTGCAACTCTGGGAGTTGACGCATCTGGTGCAGCTTGATGCGACTGGCCAGGACAGCCTGCGCGCTGTCACTGGCCACATACGAAAAACCTGCCGCCTCCCAGTCGCGCCAATCGGGAGTGGAGCCTGGGAGCCAGGGCGATGCGATCAGATATCAGGAAGAAAACTCACACCCCTTCTGAACAAGCAACTTCATGACCCAGGATCGGTCATTTTCACCCAGAGCTATCTGTTCGAGTTGCTTCTGTTCCGCGGCATGCTTGGCTGACGCGCGGTCATAAACGTCGCCGACCTGATCGAAAGGCACGCACAGCAAGCCATCACCATCGCCGATAATCAGGTCGCCTGGCTCTATGACCATGCCATCAAGAGCGATGGGCACGTTGACTTCGCCAGGGCCATCCTTGTAAGGCCCGCGGTGGGTGACGCCCGCTGCAAATACCGGAAAGTTGCCAGCGGCAATGCTCTCGGCATCACGGATCGCGCCATTGATCACAATCCCGGCAACGCCTTTCTTGATTGCATACGCAACCATCATCTCGCCAATAAGGGCATTGCTCAGATCCCCTCCTGCATCCACCACGATAACGTCTCCAGCCTGGGCGATATCGAGTGCATGGTGAAGCATCAGATTGTCACCGGGCCGCGCCTTGACCGTGAGAGCGGGTCCGGCCAGCACACCCGTGCGGTGCATGGCATGGAGTCTGGTACCGCCAGCAGTCATGCGATGCATCGAGTCGCTGACGTTCGCGACAGGGACACTCCTGTAACGCTCAACCCACTCGGGAGCGACCTTGCGCTCTTGCTTCAGCACTCTGAAACCAATGGACATTCGGCATTCCTCTTGTGTTTTTTGTGAACCGTCGAGGTCCAACTGAACCCATTAAATGAAACGGCATTTCAAAATTATCACCTGTTTTTTATTCTCGCAAGATTGCCCAGGCTGAGCTCAAGGCAGAAAATCTGCCGATGAATGGCTAAAAACAACCACAATCCGCCTAATTAATTGACATAAAACGGATTTCATTTTTTTCAGGCGTGACTTTTCAGAACGCAAAAAAGCCTTCGCAATATTTTTTATTGCAACGCCGTTTCATTATGCTAATTTCATCCCTGCCGAGAAAGCCGAAATAACGGCAAAACCGCACTCAGACAAAAAAACCAAGGTGTGCAAATGACTCAAACCCTCTTGTTGACCGGGCCTGAACTGACAGCCGAAGCCATGGCGTATGCCGCCTCTCAAGGTGTTCGGGTCGTGCCTACAACGCCATACACCCCCGCCGACGATCTGACCGCAATCATCGCCAGTGAGCAGCCTGATGCAATTATCGTCAGGCAAGGCAAGCTGACGCGGGAAATGATCGATGCTTCCAGGAAACTGAAAATCATCGCAAAGCATGGCGTGGGCTATGACACCATCGACATCGCCGCAGCTGCCGAGCGCAGCATTCCGGTCACGATTGCCCTGGGAGCCAACGCCCAATCCGTTGCAGAACATGCATTGGCCCTGATGTTCAGCGTTGCACGTCAGACCGCTCTTCTGGATGCCAGGATGCGCGACGGGCACTGGGACAAATCCACCTCTGTCGGCATAGAGCTGTCAGGCAAGACGCTGGGCCTTGTCGGGCTGGGTTCGATCGGCCGTATCCTGGCGGAACTGGTCGTCCCTCTGCGAATGGCAGTAAAGGTCTATGACCCCTACCTGAAAGAACTGCCTTCAATACCGGATATCCAGCTTGTCCGCGACTTCGATACATTGGTAGCAGACAGCGACATCATCAGCCTGCATTGCCCCCTGACCGACCAGAACCGCAACCTTTTCGGGGAAAAGCAATTCAACCGCATGCGCCCAGGCAGCATCCTGATCAACACTGCCCGAGGTGAACTGATTGATACCGATGCTCTGGTACAGGCACTCAGCACCCGCAAGATTGCCGGAGCCGGGCTGGATACATTCAACCCCGAGCCACCGCCTGCCGACTCACCGCTATGGGGGCTGCCGACTCTGGTAGCGACACCTCATGTCGGGGCGAATACAGCAGAAGCACGAGATCGCGTGGGTTTACTGGCCGTACAGCAGATTGTGAACTTCTGGAACGGCACATCGCCTGACCCTCGCGCCGTAGTGAACCGCCACCTGTTTGAAAGCTGATCCCGCAAGCGCCCCGAAGCGCAGCGGGTGAAATTCATAAATCCATAACGCTTCTCCAAAAAAAACAAAACGGGAGAGAGTCATGTCCATCAGTTCCAACGAGATCAGCGCCCTTGAGCAATCAACGATGCGAAAGGTCGCATGGCGGTTATTACCCTTTCTGATTCTCTGCTACCTGCTCGCGATCATCGATCGCGGCAACATCGGTATGGCGTCCTTGCAGATGAACCAGGATCTGGGTCTGACGCCCGCAATATTCGGACTTGCAAGCAGCCTGTTCTTTGTTTCGTACTTTCTTGTGGAGGTCCCGAGCAATCTGGCCTTGCAGAAGTTCGGTGCGCGGCGCTGGATCGCAAGGATCATGATTACCTGGGGGCTTATTTCTGCGGGCACCGCTTTTGTCCAGGGAGCGAACTCTCTCTACGTCATGCGCTTCCTTTTAGGCGCAGCCGAAGCTGGCTTTTTTCCGGGAGTGCTGCTGTACCTCACCTACTGGCTGCCATCCGCCTACAGGGGACGCATGGTGGCAATCTTCATGGTGGCAATTCCGGGCGCCAACTTCATTGGCTCTCCTCTCTCAGGCCTTCTGCTGAGCATGGACGGCTGGCTGGGCATGCGAGGCTGGCACTGGCTTTTCATTCTTGAAGGGATTCCTGCCACCTTGCTGGGCATTGCCTGCCTGTTCGTACTCACAGACCGTCCTGAACAAGCACACTGGCTAAATGCAGAGCAACGGAACTGGCTGATCACTCGTCTCGACGAAGAGCGCGCCCGAAAAACAGCCATTGGCCACATCTCCCTCTGGAAGCTGCTGCGACACAAACATATCTGGGTCCTAGCTCTGATTTATTCGGGAGCGTCAGCCGCTGGCAGCACCATGAGTGTCTGGGCACCTCAACTGCTGAAAACATTCGGCCTGAGCAATATGGAAATCGGCCTGGTCAACGCCATTCCATACGGGCTGGCATCAGTGCTTATGATCGTATGGGGACGCAGCTCCGACAAAACCGGCGAACGGCGCTGGCACACCGCAACGACACTACTGCTCATCACGGCCGGACTCTTGATGGCTTTGCTAACGTCATCACTGGTCGCCACAGTATTCATGCTGAGCATGGTGTTGATCGGTGCCTACTCCATGAAGGGACCATTCTGGGCGCTGGTTTCAACCTGGCTGTCATCATCAACGGCCGCTGCAGGATTGGCAGCCGTAGGCGCCATGGCCAACCTGATTGGTGGAGGTGTGATGGTGAACGTTTACGGAGCCATACATAACTCCACAGGCAGCTATGCATTGGCGCTGCTGCCGCTTGCAGCCCTTTGTGCAGCGGGGGCAATCATGGTCTTGCTGATGGGACGAAAACAGCTTCTTGATTCAGCCGAAACCTCAGGATTTGAACGCAAGGCAAATGCCCACTGATCAAACAGCATCAACCTTTCAATACTGCCGCCAGGGTCAAACCTGAGCGGCAGTGCTTTTTGTGCCAGGAAAGTTTCCGCCCCCCTTCCCCTTCCCGAAACCAAATAAGCTTTCTGCTCAGGTGCTTACGCATTGCTCCAAGCGGACAATGGCAGTATTTTGCAGCGTAGTAATGCATCACCCGATGCCCACAACTACAAGGGGAAATCCAAATGGTTAAAATCCGCCCGCGTCCCGCTGTCGCCGGGGTTGCATCGGCAGATCGGGTGCTGACCGTTCTTACTGCATTCAAGGTGGGCGATACGGCTTTGGAGCTTGCCGAGCTGGCCAATCGCACAGGGCTGATCAAAAGCACCATCATGCGACTGATGGTCTCGCTGGAGAACTACGGACTGATCACCCGCATGGCGGACGGACGCTATCAACTCGCAACAGAAATCATGCGATTGAACACTGTCTATCAGGATGGGCTCGATCTTGAGCGCCATATAACACCGCTGCTACACCGGCTGACTCAGGAAACAGGCGAAACCGCATCGTTCTATGTGCGCCATGGCGCTTACAGGATGTGCCTCTACCGGGTTAACTCACCGCACCACTTGCGCCTGCACCTGCAACCGGGCGACACCCGCCCCATGGACGGAGCTGCCGGGGCCGAAGCACTACGTACGCCCTACTCGCTGGCAGCGAAAATGATAAAGCCCATCTATTCGGTAGGTGCCACCGACCCGCACGCATCCTCAATGTCACTGCCCATTTTTGGGCCGGGTGAAAACCTGATCGGGGCTCTGGTACTGTCAGGCCCGGCAAGTCGCTTGACAGCAGACCAGGCTAGAACCCTCCATCCGCTGTTTCAGAATGCAGCCCTTGAACTGACCCGCAGCCTGGGTGGCGATGCGCTTGCCATCGACCAGGATGAACCGGCGCCTAAGAAGCCGCGAGCACAAAAGCCCCCAAAAGCCTAAGAAGCAACCGCCACGCAGACGCGAGGTTATCACCTCACGGCCGCCTCGATTATTCGATATCGCTCATATCTGCATGCGGATTAACGCAATATATCGATGGGCTCTTCGCCTCTAGACTAGACCCTCCAGCCCCAAGAGGGCTCATGTACTCATGAAAAGGAGAACCCATGACGGTCAAAGCCTACGGCGCCTACGCTGGCGATAAACCCCTTGAGTCACTGGAAATCACCCGCCGCGCTCCAGGCCCCCACGATGTTCAGGTCGATATCGCTTATTGCGGCATTTGCCATTCTGACCTGCATCAGGTGCGTGGCGAATGGGCGGGCACTCAGTTCCCTTGCGTGCCAGGCCATGAAATTGTCGGGCGCGTGTCCGCAATCGGCAAGCACGTAAAAGGCTTCCAGCACGGCGATCTGGTCGGTATCGGCTGCATCGTCGACAGCTGCAAGCAGTGTGAAGAATGCGACTCGGGCCTCGAAAACTACTGCGACGGCATGATCGGCACCTATAACTTCCCGACCCCGGATGCTCCCGGCTGGACCCTTGGCGGTTATTCGGAACAGATCGTGGTACACGAGCGCTACCTGCTGCGTATCCGTCACCCGGCTGAACAACTCGCCGCCGTGGCGCCGCTGCTCTGCGCGGGGATCACCACCTATTCACCGCTGCGCCACTGGCAGGCTGGCCCCGGCAAGAAAGTCGGGATTGTCGGTATCGGTGGCCTTGGCCATATGGGCATCAAGCTGGCTCATGCCATGGGCGCGCATGTGGTTGCTTTCACCACCTCCGAATCCAAGCGCGAAGCGGCGAAAGCACTGGGCGCCGACGAGGTCGTCATCTCGCGCAACCCAGAGGAAATGGCCGCCCATGCCAAGAGCTTCGACCTGATCATCAATACCGTGGCAGCACCGCACAGCCTCGATGATTTCCTGGCGCTGTTGAAGCGTGACGGCACCTTGACTCTGGTTGGCGCCCCCGCTTCACCACACCCGTCCCCCGAGGTGTTCAACCTGATCTTCAAGCGTCGTTCGATCAGCGGCTCGATGATCGGCGGCATTCCTGAAACCCAGGAAATGCTGGACTTCTGCGCCGAACACAACATCGTCTCGGACATCGAACTGGTGCGTGCCGACCAGATCAACGAAGCCTATGAGCGCATGCTCAAGGGTGACGTCAAATACCGTTTCGTGATCGATAACACCACGCTGGCCAACGCCTGAACCCAGGCATTAAATCCACAATCCGCACAGGCCGCGACCAGAGCATGGCCTCAGCCTGTGCGCAGTTGAAGGGTATTTATCAATTTCACTCATATAGCCTAGAAACCAGGCGCCATGGAGCGTCCGTCAGTACGTGCTAACGTTTCAGCAGTGTTGCGCAAGTGAAACGCTTGCTTTTTGGCCCGCAAACAAATGGCACTCAAGGGCATTTCCCCACTGGATGGCTGGATAATCATGGAACTGCAGATCAACGATAAGACCTATCAGGTCCAGGCCGAAGGCGATACCCCACTGCTGTGGGTCATTCGCGATGAACTCGGGCTGACCGGAACCAAGTACGGCTGCGGCCTTGCTCAATGCGGGGCCTGCTCCGTCCTGATCGACGGAGTGGCCGCACGCTCGTGCGTCGTTCCGATCCAGGGTGTCATCGGGCGCAAGATCACGACGATCGAAGCCATCGAAGAAGATGACGTAGGCAAGCGAGTGGTTGCCGCCTGGGTCAAGCATCAGGTCCCGCAATGCGGCTATTGCCAGTCAGGTCAGGTCATGGCCGCGACCTCATTGCTCAAACAGGTCGCCCACCCTTCGGATGCAGAGATCGGAGCCGCGATGATCAACCTGTGTCGTTGCGGCACCTATAACTTCATCAATGCAGCCGTACATGAAGTGGCTGGCGAAAAGGTCGCGCTGTTTGAGCCCGCAGCCACTCCCGGCAAGTCTTGAGAACTGCACGAGGCGCAGACCTCGGCAATCGCGCTTCAGAAATCGTGATCCAGGCTCTGTACGAAAAGTCGGCGAGCGAAGGTCAGGCAAGGCAAAAACAGGC
>NZ_JBMDJL010000017.1:0-146196 GCF_057809175.1 Pseudomonas sp. FG43 | reverse complement strand
TTCCCCATGTGAGAGTAGGTCATCGTCAAGATTCAAATTCAGAACCCCCATCTGCAAACGCAGGTGGGGGTTTTGTCTTTCTGGTGATGAAAAAACCACACATCCGCAGGACCGGATTTATCCGGGAAGAGGTCGGTGAATCACTGCGCCTCGTCCAGATTGTCGATATGCCTGAACCGCTCCACCAGGAAATCAATCAAGCTGCGAACCCTCGCCGACAGATGCAACTGCTGTGGATAAACCGCATACACATCCGCCCGAGTCGGAGTCTGGTCTTCCAGCACCAGCCGCAACCGGCCGCTGCGCACATAGCGGGCGATATCCCATTCGGCCCTGAGCAATATTCCATAACCCTCCAGCGCCCAGTTCAATGCCACCTCGCCGTCATTGCAGCCCAGCGCTCCACGTACCTTGATGTTCTGGGTTTTCCCACCGTTGGTAAAACTCCACACGCCATGGGGCGTTTCGTTTTGCCTCAGGAAAATGCAGTTGTGCTGCTGTAGGTCCGACAAGCGTTGCGGCACGCCATGCCTTTCCAGATACAGCGGAGACGCACACAACAAACGACGGTTGGACGCGATCTTGCGGGCATGAAAAGCGGCATCCGGCAGTGTGCCAAAGCGGATGCCCAGATCAAAACCGTGGGTAGCCAGATCCAGCGGGTGATCGGTGATTTCCAGCTGTATTTCCACTTCCGGGTAACGTGAAAAGAATGCTGCCAATGCCGGCCCGATATAGCGGCGCCCGAAGCCCAGCGATGCATTGACACGAATCAGCCCCTTTGGCGTGGCACGGCTGCTGCTGACCAACTGCTCGACTTCATCGATCTGGGTCAGGATGCGCGCCGCATGGGAGAAGTACAGCTCTCCCTCCGCTGTCAGGCTCATCGAGCGGGTGGTGCGATTTACCAGGCGTACGCCAAAACGGGCTTCCAGTGCGCTAAGCCGTTTGCTGACCGCTGGAGGCGTGATTCCAAGCTCTCTTGCCGTGGCGGCGAGGCTGCCCTGATTGGCCAGCAAGTAGAAAAAAGACAGGTCCAGAGTCTGATTCATTCGTAACTCAAGGTTATGGATGTAGTTATTTTGAGTAACTCACAGCTTTGTGCTCACTACATATACTCCGCTCACACCCTGCTGAACAGCCTGTTCAGCAGTACAACAAGAACGTATCAAGAGTGGAGTTGAACATGAGCGCATACAAGATTGCTGCAGTTCCAGGTGATGGCATCGGTGTGGAAGTGATTGCCGCAGGTGTCGAGGTTCTGCAAGCCCTGTCGAAAAAGTCCGGATTTGAAATCAACTTCAAGCACTTCGACTGGAACTCCGATAACTACCTGAAAAACGGTTACTACATTCCCGAAGGCGGTCTTGAGGAACTGAAAACGTTCGACGCCATTTTCTTTGGTGCAGTCGGTGCCCTGAACGTACCTGACCATATTTCCCTCTGGGGCCTGCGTTTGCCGATCTGCCAGGGTTTCGACCAATACGCCAACGTGCGTCCGGCTCGTGTGCTCCCCGGTGTCAAAAGCCCGCTGCATAACGGCGACCAGATCGACTGGGTCGTGGTGCGGGAAAACTCCGAAGGTGAATATTCCGGTAACGGTGGCCGTGTTCACCGTGGCCTGCCCGAAGAAGTCGCTACAGAGGTGTCGGTATTCACCCGTGCCGGTGTCGAGCGTATCCACCGTTTCGCCTTTGAACTGGCGCAAAGCCGCCCACGCAAGCACCTGACCATGGTCACCAAGTCCAACGCCCAGCGTCACGGCATGGTGTTGTGGGACGAGATTTTCTATGAAGTCGCCAAGGACTTCCCGGACGTCAAGATCGACAAGGAACTGGTCGACGCCGTGACCACGCGCATGGTGCTCAAGCCTTCGACCCTGGACGTGATTGTCGCCACCAACCTGCATGCCGATATCCTGTCCGATCTGGCCGCAGCGTTGTCCGGCAGCCTGGGCATTGCGCCGACCGCCAACCTGAACCCGTCGCGCAAATTCCCTTCCATGTTCGAGCCGATCCACGGTTCTGCCTTCGACATCACCGGCAAAGGCGTTGCCAACCCGGTCGCGACCTTCTGGACCGCTGCCATGATGCTGGAACACCTGGGCGAAGCTGCTGCGGCCAAGCAGTTGATCTCGGCCATCGAAGCCGTGACCGAAAGCGGCCTGCACACACCTGACCTCGGCGGCAACGCCACCACCCGGCAAATCACCGATGCGGTGATCGAGCTGATCAATCGTTGATTCAAAGTAGTACTGCGGCATAACGCCAGGAGGGCGATCATCGATGCACCCCCTGGCATTTCCTGACAACAATAAAAAATCAGGGCCCCGTCATGAAAAGAATTCTCTCCAAGCTTTATGTACAAGTGCTTCTTGCCGTCATCCTCGGTGCCGTCGTCGGTGTGCTGGTTCCTGAAACCGGAACAGCGCTCAAGCCGCTTGGCGATGCCTTCATCAAACTGATCAAGATGCTGCTTGCGCCGGTGATCTTCCTGACCGTCGTGACCGGCATTGCACGTATGGAAAACATGAAAGAGTTGGGGCGCGTCGGTTTCCGCGCCCTGATCTATTTCGAGGTGGTATCGACCCTCGCTCTGGTCCTGGGCCTGATTGTCGTCGATGTGTTCAAGCCCGGAGCTGGCATGAACATCGATCCGGCCACGCTGGACACCTCCAGCCTCGCCACTTACACCACCGCAGCCAAGCACGCGACGTTCATGGACTTTGTCATGAACATCATCCCCGATACCATCGTGGATGCCTTCGCCAAGGGCAATGTGCTGCAAATCCTGCTGTTCTCGGTGCTGCTTGGCGTTGCCCTGGCGAATGTCGGTCCGCGTGGCAAGGCATTCGTCGACACGCTGGATAGCCTGATGCAAGGCATGTTCAAGATCGTCGGCATGGTGATGCGCCTGGCACCCATTGGTGCTTTCGGTGCGATTGCATTCACCATCGGCAAATATGGTTTCGGCTCGCTGTTTTCCCTGGGCAAGCTGATGGCCTGCGTCTACCTCACGTGCGCGGCCTTTGTGATCTTTGTGCTCGGTCCGATCTGCCGTTACAGCGGTTTCAGCCTGTGGAAATTCCTGCGCTTCATCAAGGAAGAGTTGTTCACAGTGTTGGGCACCAGTTCTTCGGAGTCGGTGTTGCCACAGATGATTTCCAAGATGGAGAAAGCCGGTGTTTCCAAACCGGTGGCCGGAATGATCATTCCGTCGGGCCTGACCTTCAACCCCGATGGGCAGGCGATCTATTACACCATCGCGGCGATTTTCATTGCTCAGGCGACCAACACACCGCTGACCCTGACTGATCAGTTGATCGTGCTCGCCGTGCTGATGTTCACGTCCAAGGGCTCGGCTGGTGTGACCGGTTCCGGGTTCATTATTCTGGCCGCGACACTGGCATCGCTGGGGACCATTCCGGTAGCCGGCATGGTGTTGCTGTTGGGCGTGGATCGGTTCATGTCGGAAGCGCGGGCCATCACCAATACCATCGGCAATGGTGTCGGTACCATGGCAATCGCCAAGTGGGTGGGGGCTCTGGATACGGTGAAGATGAACAAGGCGCTCAATGGTGAGCCGGAGGAGATCAAGCCTGAAGCAGCGGCAACGACAACCGGAAATGTTGCCTTGCCAGGTCTGAAAGGCGCTCCCCAGATTTAAAGGAGCACCCTTCATGCTTCGGCGCTGTTATTCAGCCAGCGCCGGAGCTTCTTCCTGTTTCACCTCTTCACGACGGCGGATGTACTTCCAGTCCGCCTCGTCGATGTAGATTCCGTTCGGACCGCTGCCGCCTTCAAGGTCGATGGCCACGTGGGCCGAGACTTGAGGTTTCACGCTCGCCAGAATCGGCACAAAGCCCAGTTGCAGACTGGTTTCCAGCAACGCTGCCTGGTTCTTCTCGTCGATGTCCGCCGCTTCATCCAGGTAGTACGGCAAACGTACGCGACCGGCCAGATCACGGTCCATCAAGTGCAGCAACAGGTACATGTTGGTCAGCGCCTTGATGGTCATGGTCGTACCGTTGGAAGCGGCACCGTCGATGTCGGTGTGGATAACCGGCTGGCCATGAACCTTGGTGATCTCGAACGCCAGCTCGAACAGGTCTTTCAACCCAAGCTGGTTGTGATTGGCGGCTACCAGTCGGGCCAGATACTCCTTGGCTTCTTCGTTCTTGTTGTCCTGCTCGGCGCTCTGACTCAGGTCGAACACGGACAGGGTTTCACCTTCTTCATACTGACCGGCGCTGTGGATGATCTGGTCGATATGCTTGAGGGCTTCCTTGTTCGGCGCAAGGACGATACGGAAGCTGGCGAGGTTGGAAACCTGCCGTTTGTTGATCTCGCGGTTGAACAGCGCCAACTGGTGCTCAAGGCTGTCGTAGTCACTGCGGATATTACGCAGGGTACGGGCAATGTCCGTCACCGCTGCACGACGGGCCTTGCCGAGGGTCAGGGCTTCGTCGGTGCGGTGCGCGTAGGCGTTGATCAACAGTTGCAGACGACGCTCCACGTCTTCCTCGCTGTCGAACTTGGCAACACCCTTGAGGCGGACCTGCGCATAAAGCGCTTCGATCTGGCCATCGCTGCGCAGCAGGCTCTGCCAACTGTCCTGATAATCATTGAGCAGCGGCAGCAGGTTATCCATGGAGTCGTCGACCGGGTCCATGAACGGCGTACCGAATGGCATGTCCGCAGGCAGCAACTGACGGCGGCGTAGCGCGTCATCCAGTGTGCGTTGCTTGGCTTCCATATCGCCGATCTGCCGAGCGACCAGTTGCAGCTTGGCGGACAGTTGCTGGACGCGCTCGGTGAAGGCATCGCTGGAGCGTTTGAGTTCGTCCTGCGCCGCTTCCAGTTGTGCCAGCTCTTCATGCTTGCCGGCTTCTTCCGCGCTCAACGTCTGGCAGCGACGGAAATCTTCCAGCGCCTTTTGAGCGTCCAGAACCTGTTGATACAAGGCTTCGGTCTGGGTCTTGCTGGCGGCGCGGTCGGCTGCGACGGCCTGCTGGGTTTTCAGTTGCTTGAGCTCTTTCTCCAGACGTTCTTTCTGATCGCGCAATGCGGCGCGGTCAGCCAGTGCCTGCAAGGCTGGCGGCTCGATATTCGACAGATTGATCGACAAGCCCGGTACCTGGAACTGATCACCCTTGAAGCTATCGAGGATGGTTTCCAGAGACTTGACCCACGCATCGCCATCGTCCAGTGCAATGCCTTGCTCGCCCAGTGGCAGGCTGAACAGCGCGCTGTTGAACAGGCGCATCAAGCGCTCGACGTCCGGTTGCGAGAACTCTTCGCGCAGGCGGGCGTAGCTGTTGTTGTCGGCGTGGTCGAGTTGCTGTTTGACCGACTTAAGGCGTTTTTCCAGATCCCGCAGGCGCTCTTCCAGGTCCTCGGCGCTGAACTGCCGGGACTGGGCCAGAGCACCGGCCAGTTCGTCGTGAGCATCCTTGGCGGCGAGCAACTGCTGCTCCAGCACCTTGACGTCATCGACCAGTGCGAAGCGGTTCTTGAGGACCGACAGCTCACCGATCCAGCGCTGAATGCTGCTGATTTCACGCTCCAGTCGCATCAGTTCCTGAGTGCTGTTGCGCTGGTCGTTCTGCATTTCATCCTGCTGGGCGCGGAAATGCTCGGCCTGGGTGACCAGCTCTTCCTTGCGGGCGCTGGAGTAGTCCGACCAGGTACCGAGCAACGAGTCCAGCAATGGCGACAGGCGATGCAGCTTGCCGCGCAGGATGTCGCGCTGCTTGACGCCAGCGGCCAGAGCTTCGACCAGCGGGCCGGCGAGCACCAGCGAGTTGTAGTCCTGCTCCATGCGCCGCACGTCGCGGAATGCTTCTTCGCAGGCCGCAATGTAATCGACGCTGCCGGAACGCAGGCTGTGCTCGAAAGCGTCCAGGAACAGTTGCTTGAGCTTGGCCGCAGTGATTTCGCGCATGTGCAGCAGGTTGATGAACAGGGCGCGGAAGGTCTTGAGGCTCTGTTCGCTGGTGGAGCGCAGTGGAATCAGCGTCAGGTCCAGCGGGATCGATGTGTGGCCGCCCACCAGCAGGCGGCGCAGTTCGTCCGGTTTCAATTCGTAGGCTTTCAGGCCTTTGCTTTCCAGGTTGCTGAACAGCTCTTTCTGGCGAAGGCAGGTATCGTTCTTCTGGTAATGGCCCAGGTCCAGTTCACCGGCATAGGCGAAGAACTGGTGCCCGAAGCCGCCCCCCGGGCCGCGACCGACGACGCCGATCACATGCGGGCCGTGGGGCAGGGCGACTTCCACCAGAATGTAACTGGTGTCCGAGGCGAAGTAGAAACGACGCGACTGCTCCAGGCTGTACTTGCCGAAGCTCATGTCCGACATGCGCGCCAGGATCGGGAACTGCAAGGCGTTGATCGAAGCACTCTTGCCCAGGTTGTTCGCGCCGTAGACCGACAGCGGGTTTTCCAGCGGGAACAGACCCAGGCTGTAGCCAGCGGTGTTCAGCAGGGCAAAACGGCGAATGCCATAACGTTCCTGGCTCATGCGCCCATCTCCTGTTGTTCTTCAGCGATTGCGCGGGCCAGGGCCTGCTCCTCGGTTTCTTCGTCGAATTCGGCCAGATCCAGAGGGTCATCGGTTTGCAGCAGTTTTTCGTCGCTGTCGTCATCGATCAGGATCGGCGTCGGCAGAGGCAGGTCGCTGTGCAGGCTGGCTGCCAGGTCACGGTCCTGCTGTACCGACAGGCACACATCAAGGAAGCGGTGCATCGGCGGCAGGAAGCGATAGATGCCCACTTCTTCGCTGGCAAAACCCAGTTGGGTCATGCGGCGCATGATCTTCTCTTCGAGTTCTTCCTGGGTCTGGACTTCGGCCTGCAGGAACAGGTCGCGGTATTTATCCAGCATCGAAGGCAGCTCATCGCGGCCCAGAGTACCGCCGTCGAGCACAGCCATCGGGTCGCGACCCTGGTCGGCCAGGTGTTCGACGAGGATGAAGGTGAACAGGGCCAGACGCTGCGCAGTCTTGTTCACCTGCGCCGCGGCCAGCTCCGGAACGAAGTAGTAGAAGCCGCGGGTATCGCAGATCAGCTCGAAACCCAGCGCCTTGAACAGTGTGCGGTACTGGTCCTGGGCATTGGAAAGCTGGGCATACAGCTCAGGGTCGCGGCGGCTGATGTGATAGCCCTTGAACAGCTCGCGAAAGATCGGCGCAAGCTGGGACATTTCGGAAAGATCAAGATGCATGAAGGGGGCTCTCGGAATTCTCTGGCTGCTCGTCTCGGGTCGAGAGCAGGGCGAAGGAGCGCAGGCTGACGCGGTGCTCCTGAGTGAAATACTCGCGACGCTCCAGGCGTTCACGGGCGAAGCGCTTGTCACGGGACAGGCGCGAGAACCAGTACAGCAACTCGTCGGTTGCGCCGTTGGGCTCCTGCTCCAGCAGCCAGACCATCAGGTCCGGCATGGGCAGAGCGTCTTCGCAGCGCTCGAGCATTTCCTTGACGGTACGCGGTGCCTGGGGCGGTACACCCTTGCGTGCGGTGCCGCTGGCCTTGGGGAATTTTGCGGGTTTGGGTTCAAAGCGCGCCAATGCATAGACATAAGCCTCGACCTGGCTGGCGCTGCCCAGAAACGTGCTCTGCGGACGAGTGAACATCGGCATCGCCGCTTGCGGGACAGCATCCAGCCCTTTGCGGCGAATGGCCGACAAGGCCAGCGCGGCGCCACGGGTCACGGTGTTGTGGCGACGTGCTTCTTCGCGCAACGGCAGCAGCAACTCCCGTGCATGACGCAGGGTGAGCTGGGCGCTGGTCTGCATCTCCAGGATGCGCGCATGGGTGCGCAGCAACATGTCGTCGTCCACCAGATGGCCAAGACGTTGCTGCTCGGTCAGCAGGCGCAACAGCACGTTCTCGACCTTGCGCACGCCTTGCTCGAATGCACCGTCGGCGTTCACCAGTTGAATCATCGGCTCGACGTATTCGTCCCAGGTGGCCAGCACCTCGGCGTAGCGCTGGCGCAAGGGAATCTGGCGGTCGCTGGTCTTGGCCCGATCGGCCACGGCCACGAGTGCCTGTTCGTCGTTGGCGAGTTTTTTCAGGACATCGCGCACGCGCATGTCCAGCAGGCGCAACTGGCGGGCCAGATCGTTGGCGTCGCGAATGTCGAAGGCATCCTGGATGTAACCGGCCAGTCGCTCCAGATGGCGCAGATAGGCTTCGATCTCCAGGCACAGCCCCAGACGGTGCTCGCGGCGCAGATAGGACAGGAAGTCGTGGATCTGTGCATTGAGCTCGAAACGGTTCGGGCTTTTGGCGACAGGCACCAGAATGTCCAGACGAATCCACACATCCAGCAGGTTGGTGATGTCTTGCGGTGTGCTGTCCAGCTGCTGAGCGGCCAGTTGCAGACGCAGTTCGCTCAGGCTCAGCGTGCCTTGGTCGAAGTGTTCGCATAAAGGCTCGAGTAGCGCCCAGTGCTCGGCAAGGGCGCGCAGGACGCGCTTGGGTTCGATCATTGGTAGGCCGACTGTTGGCAAATGAAAAACAGCGATTGTACTGCATCAGCCACTGAAGATTTCACCTCCCGGCGATCAACTGCGGCGCGAATCTGCGAAGAGCGCTAGAATTGCGCGCTTAACTTATCCACAGGTGGCCGACCTTTGCTGAACGAGTCCCGTCGCCGCGCCTATTTGACTGCCATGCAGGTGGTCAACTGGCTGCCGCGCACTGAACTGCCTTTCGCTGCTCCGTCTCGCCCGGAGCTGCTTGCTCCGTTGCCGGTCGAGGTCGAAAGTGTTGCGCCTGTCGTGCCTGAAGCGCCGGTTGCCGCCCCGTCTCCGGTGGCGCCAGGTGCCGTGCCGGTTGCGCGTCAGGTCGAGCGGCCGAAGATCGAAGTGCCGCGCCCATCGTCAGCCAGCAAAAGCGCTCCGGTGGTTGCAGCAGAAGAGGCCGAGGCTGCGCCGCCGGTCAAGGCAGTTGTCGTGCCGCCTCCGCGTTTCTCCTTGCAATTGCTGCGTGCCGGGCGTTGCTTGCTGCTGGTTGAGCTGCCTACCGGGCAGCCATTCCAGAGTCGCGATCCTGCCTATCTGTTGCTCAAGGACATGCTGCGCGCTGCCGGTTTACCCGATAGCCCGCAGATTATCGGCGAGCCTGTGCGCTGGCCGTTGCTGGTTCGCGGCAACATGGATCAAGGGCCTGACGCGGCGCGTGACTTTGTGCAGGGCTTTGTCGCTGCTCGCCTTGAGGACGAACCCTGTGCCTGTCTGTGGCTGATTGGCCAGCCCGCCGTGCGCTTTGCCGGTGAGGTCGAAGTCGAAGCTTTTAACCGTGAACTGCAAGTCGAGGGGCTGGGCGCTGCATGGGCGCTACCAGGCCTGGAATTACTGATGGACGAGCCGCATCGCAAGGCGGACGTCTGGCAAGCCATGCGTCGGCTGATGGCGCGCTGGAAATCCATAGATGAGTGACGCAATAACCTTCCGCCCCATGACCGAAGCCGATCTTGATGCCGTATTGAAGATCGAGTACGCCGCCTTCAGTCATCCCTGGACGCGAGGCATATTTCTCGAAGGCCTGAAATCGTATGACATCTGGCTGATGTTCGAGGGCGCGCAGCAGGTGGGACATGGTGTCATTCAGGTCATCATCGATGAAGCGCATCTGCTCAACATTACCGTCAAGCCAGAAAGCCAGGGCCGAGGCCTGGGTTTGCGTCTGCTTGATCACCTGATGAAGCGTGCCTACGAGCTCAACGGTCGTGAGTGTTTCCTGGAATTGCGCGACAGCAATCGAGCCGCCTATCGGTTGTATGAAAACTATGGTTTCAACGAGATCGGTCGACGCCGCGATTACTATCCGGCAGTGGGTGGTCGCGAAGATGCGGTGGTGATGGCCTGCACGCTTCTGGAATAGCTGTGTCGTCGATCACAACTTTGACGCTTTTTCGGTTTTTGCGCTAAACCGGCGAAAAGTCGTGATGTTGCCGCGTGACTTGCGCAGAGGGTCGCCAGTCAAAGTTGGGCATCATTATCGAGGCGTCATAGCATGAACGATCTACAAGACCTGATTGATAACAACGAGCGTTGGGCCGATGCGATCAAACAGGAAGACCCTGAGTTCTTCGCCAAGCTGGCTCGCCAGCAAACCCCGGAATATCTTTGGATCGGCTGCTCGGATGCGCGCGTTCCCGCCAACGAGATCGTAGGCATGTTGCCTGGCGATCTGTTCGTACACCGCAACGTGGCCAACGTTGTGTTGCACACCGACCTGAACTGCCTGTCAGTCATTCAGTACGCGGTTGATGTACTGAAGGTCAAACACATCCTCGTGACCGGGCACTATGGTTGCGGTGGTGTGCGAGCTTCCATGCAGGACCGCCAGTTTGGCCTGATCGATGGCTGGTTGCGTACGATTCGCGACCTGTATTACGAAAAGCGTGAAGAGTTGGCGAAACTGCCGACCGAGGAAGAACAGGTTGATCGCCTGTGCGAACTCAACGTGATTCAGCAGGTGGCCAACGTCGGCCATACCAGCATCGTGCAGAACGCCTGGCATCGTGGGCAGAGCCTTTCGGTACACGGCTGTATCTATGGCATCAAGGATGGCCGCTGGAAAAGCCTGAACGCGACGATCAGTGGCCCCGAGCAACTGCCACCGCAATATCGCCTGCGTCCTCTGTAACCTCGTAGGAGCGAATTCATTCGCGAATGAATTCGCTCCTACGGCGGTGTGCTCCTAGAGCACAAACCTCTGCACCATCATGTTCAGATCCGTAGCCAGCATCGACAATGCGTTGCTGGCTACGGTTGTCTGTTGAGCGCCGGAAGCCGTCTGGCTGGACAGGTCGCGAATACTGCTCAGGTTGCGATCCACTTCACCGGCCACTTGTGCCTGTTGTTCGGCTGCGCTGGCGATCATCAGGTTGCGGTCGTTGATGGTGGTGGTCGAGCTGATGATCACCGTCAGGGCTTCACCCGTTGCAGCTGCCTGTTCCAGTGTCTGGTTGGCCTGGGTCGCGGTGTGGCGCAGGGCGTTTGCCGTTTCCTGAGTGCTTTGTTGAACACCGTTGATCAACCCTTCGATTTCCGTTGTCGAGGCGCTGGTACGTTGCGCCAGGGAACGGACTTCATCAGCGACGACCGCAAATCCACGACCGGCTTCACCGGCTCTTGCCGCCTCGATGGCCGCGTTGAGCGCCAGCAGGTTGGTCTGGTTGGCGATGGCGCGAATCACATCGAGAATGCTGCTGATGTTCTGGGTCCGTTCGGCCAGCCCTTCTGCCTGATGGGATGAGTCCAGCACATTGCTGGTCAGCTCCTTGATCGAACTGATGGTGGCCGACAAGCGATCCCGACCTTGTGCCGCCGCCTGATTGGAGGCTTCCGACTCGGTCACGGTATTGCTGGCATTGCCCGCTACTTCTACCGCTGCCTGGCTCATCTGATTGACGGCGACGGCGGCCTGCTCGATTTCATTGTTTTGCATCTGCAGGTTGAGCGCGCTCGCTTCGGCGATGGTGCCCATTTCCTGTACCGACTGGGATAACTGGGTCGCGGCTGCGTAAATCTGGTCGATGGTGCCATGCAGGTTGCTGCGCATGCGCCCTAGCATCATGAGCAGTTGCGCGGGTTCGTCCTTGCCTTGAGGAATGGTCTGTTCGGTCAGGTCGCCATCGGCGATGGTATTGGCAATGTGCAGGGCATAGCGTACGGGATGGATGATGCTCACACTCAGGCGCCACGCCAGCAGCAGGGTCAGCGCCAGGGCCAGTCCGATGGCGCTCAGGGCGATAATGCGCGTCTGGTTGTAGCTGGCGCTGGCGGCCTCGACGGCAGCGGCTGCGCTTTGTTTGTTGAGTTCGCGCAGCAGTTGCACCTGCATGTCCATCAGGTCGCCTTGCAGGGCCAGCATGGTGTTGGAAAGCATCCGCGCTTCGTCCAGCTTGCGTTGCTCGATAAGCCCTATTTCGTCCTGCAGGCCGGGCATGAATGCGTTATAGGCCTCCTGCAAGGCGATGATCGAATCATGCTCGGTGCCTGCGGGCACACGGGCCAGGTAGTCCGTGAAGCCTTTCTCGACCTCATTCTTGAGTTGCTCGACGTTGATCTTGCTGTTGATCACCGCGCCGGGATCATCGGCATTGGCAATCAGTCGGGTGGTTTCGCTGCGCAGCTTCACCAGGTTGATCGCAATCGCATCGGCCATTGCAATACTGGGCAATGCACCGCTTTCCACCGCTTCTCCCTGATTGCGAATGTCCTGCATCTGAAACAGGCAGAAAGCTCCCAGCGCAACCATCAGCAATGAGGTGATACCAAAGCACAGTACCAGGCGCGAAGTGATCTTGAAGCGTCGCAATACCGTCGTTCTGGATTGCTGGCGCAAAAAACGAGGCAGGAATTTTTTCACAGCAAACAACCCCTATAGGCGGCATTTCGGAGAGCCGTTTATAAGGCAGTTGTGTGATGCCTTTATGACATCCATTGGCGCTTGGCAGTTTTGACGTCAAGAATCTGCGATGTATTCAGGGAGCGCCGATTTCCTCCATCAACTCATCCAGAAACCGCTTCAAGCGTTTATGCCTGACCTGCGCCATTTGCGTGCCGGTACGGGTCTGGAAACCATCGGCCAGATGCAGCAGTTTGGTGTGGAAATGATCGACAGCAAAATGCTTGTCGTCATAGGGGCGCTCGGCAGCCTGAGGGTCCTGCGAGTCATAGAGATAGCTGCCCATTCGTCCCGATACATAGAACACACGGGCCACGCCTACCATGCCCATGGCGTCGAGCCGGTCTGCATCCTGCAGGATTCTGGCTTCAAGTGTCACAGGCGTAATGGCTGCCGAAAAACTGTGGGCTTCGATGGCATGGGCAACGGCGGCTATTCGTGTCTCGTCCCAACCCGTTTCGGTCAGCAGCTCGGTGGCCCTGGCGGCTGCCAGCCGTGAGGCGCTGGCGCGAAAGGGAGAATTCTTTTCGACCGAGACACAGTCATGCAGCAAGGTCGCGGCCAGCAGGATTTCCTGATCCCCGCCTTCATGGTCGCGAATGGCGCAGACGTTCTTCCAGACCCGCAACAAGTGAGAGATATCGTGTGAACCATCGAACCTCTTCGCTTGAGTGTGCGGGATAAGCCGCCTGGCGAAGTCCTGAAAAGGGGCGAAACCGGCGTATGTCATTGATGAAATCCTGAAGTGGCTTGTACAAGTAAAGCATCCTCTGCAAGGGCGTTCGACAGGCCCTGCATTCTTTGCGGGCTATCGCGCAAACAGGGGCGACGATGGTCATCACCCTAAAAACGTAAAAACCCTTTATAATCCATGGTTTTTCCCCACCTTCGATGTGAGAAACGCTGTGAGCTTACCGTCCTGCCCGAAATGCAATTCCGAGTACACCTACGAAGACGGCACAATGCTGGTCTGCCCGGAATGCGCCCATGAGTGGTCTGCTGGTGGTGACAGCGCAGAGTCTTCCGATGATGTGAAAGTCATCAAGGATTCCACCGGCAATGTGCTGCAGGACGGCGACACCATCACCGTGATCAAGGACCTGAAGGTCAAGGGCTCTTCGCTGGTGGTCAAGGTCGGCACCAAGGTCAAGAACATCCGTCTGGTGGACGGCGACCACGATATCGACTGCAAGATCGACGGCATCGGCGCCATGAAACTGAAGTCCGAGTTCGTGCGCAAGGTCTGAATCTGCGACATTGCTTCATCTGAACGCCTCGCCGGTCGCTTCCCGACCGCGAGGCGTTTGTGTTTTCAGGTTCTTTTACAGCGCGCTAGGGTAGAGTGACGGCTCTTCAAGGAGTGAACCTTATGCCTTCAACCCCCGCGCCTTACTTGCAGGCCGATGAGTGCGTCGTGCTGTTCGATGGCGTATGTAAACTGTGCAACGGCTGGGCGAAGTTTCTCATTCGTCACGACACGTCCCGACGGATTCGACTGGCTGCCGTGCAGTCCGCCGAAGGGCAGGCGCTGTTGAAGTGGGCGGGTTTGCCGGTCGATCAATTCGACACCATGGCGGTGATCGTCAATGACCGTCTGTTTCTGCGTTCGGACGCCTTTTTGCAAGTCATGCGACAGATGCCGGCTCCGTGGTCCTGGCTGATCGTGTTACGCATTGTTCCGCGTTTTTTGCGGGATTGGGGGTACGACCGCATTGCCTTGAATCGTTATCGCCTGTTTGGCCGTTACGACAGTTGCCTGCTGCCGACGGCTGACCATGAGCAACGGTTCCTCAAGGCTACGGCCCATGAGTGAGTTGCAACGCATTGCCTGGGTCGCTCGTGCCGGTCTGGCATTGATGTTTTTCTACCATGGGTTGGTGCCGAAGATCCTGTGGCTCAGCCCTGGCGAACTGGAGATGATCCAGGCCCATGGTTTCGCTGATGCACGCTGGGTGGCCTGGTTGAGTGGTGCTGCGGAGATCGGGCTGGCGATCTGCTTGATCTCGGGGTATTTCAAGCGAGCCTCCGTGATTGTCAGTGCGCTCGTTCTGGCCGGATTGTTGATCGATGTGGCTCTTGTCAGCCCTCACTTGCTTGTTCAGGCTTTCAATCCGGTTTCCCTTAATGGCGCCGGCCTTGCCCTGTGCGCGGTGGCCTGGCTTGCCGAGCATCCGCAGCGACAGCAGACAGGCTGAACGCTACCGGCTGTCACCGCACAGGCTCAGGACCTGTCGACGTGTTGTGATCCATGCGTTGCAGACGTAGAATTCGCGGCATCTGGTTGTATCCCCCATACCCACAATAATCCACATCGCACGCTGCGCTCGTTCATCCATTCACGAGCGGGGCGTTTCTGCGTTTGTTATCCGGTGGGGGCGGGCCTGATTTTTCTGTACAGGTGCCATGCGTGTTGCATATGCATGGCGAACGACCCGAGGGTCGGAATACTCCTTGAGCGTTGCACATTCTTGATGAATACACCCCCAGAGGTTCGTACCGGTAGCTGGCTTGGCGTGATTGCCCTGGCGCTGGCTGCCTTTATTTTCAATACGACCGAATTCGTCCCTATCGGCTTGCTGAGCAATATTGGCGAAAGTTTCGATATGACCACGGCTCAAGTCGGCCTGATGCTGACGATCTATGCCTGGGTCGTTTCGCTGATGTCTTTGCCGATGATGCTGATCACTCGCAACATCGAGCGGCGCAAGTTGCTTATCTGCATCTTCATGCTGTTTGTCGTGAGCCATATTCTCTCGGCCACGGCCTCAAGCTTTGGTGTGCTGCTGATCAGTCGTGTCGGGATTGCTTTCGCGCATGCCATTTTCTGGTCGATCACGGCATCGCTGGCTGTGCGCATTGCGCCACCGGGCAAACAGGTCCAGGCATTGGGCTTGCTGGCAACCGGTACTTCGCTGGCGATGGTTCTGGGGATTCCGTTGGGCCGCGTATTGGGCGAGGCGCTGGGGTGGCGCACGACCTTCATGGGGATTGCCGGGATTTCCGCACTGACGGTATTGCTGCTGAGCCGCACGCTGCCATTGTTGCCCAGCCAGAACTCCGGCTCGCTCAGAAGCCTGCCAATCCTGTTCAAGCGTCCACGGCTGGTGGCGATCTATGTACTGACCGCTACCGTGGTCACTGCGCACTTCACCGCTTACAGCTACATCGAACCCTTTGCCCAGACAGTGGCGCATTTGAGTGGCGAGATGACGACCTTGTTGCTGCTGTTGGCTGGCGGCGCGGGGATCATCGGCTCCATCGTGTTCAGTCTGTTCAGCAGTCGCTTCCCGAATGGCCTGTTGATCGCATCTATCACGCTGGTGGCGCTGTGCTTGTTGATGCTGTTGCCGTTTTCGAGTCAGGCAGCCGCCCTCGGTTCGTTGAGCGTCGTGTGGGGCATGGCCATGATGTGCTTCGGGCTGCTGTTGCAGGCGAGAGTCCTGACTCTGGCTCCGGATGCCACCGACGTGGCGATGTCCCTGTTCTCGGGCATCTTCAATATCGGTATCGGCGGTGGTGCCTTGCTGGGCAGCGTGGTCAGCAGCCAGTTGGGCGTTGCAAATGTCGGGATCGTAGGCGGTCTGGTAGCCGTTGGCGGGTTACTGCTGTGCTGCGTGAGCACTTATCTCTTCAGCAAGCAGGACTCTACTGCGGCGTTGCAGGCCAACAGCAAGTGTTGAGCTGATCGGGGCTGTTGAAACGTCAACAGCCCCTGCGTTTCCTTCCTTCTGACTCAGGCCTTGAGCCTGCCCAGCCATTCCAGGGAAGTTCTCCAGATACAGATCCCCATGAAATAGGCTGACATGGCGAACCACAACCCCATGATCAACGGACCATTGTGGGGGTGGTTGATGATCAGCGAAGCACTGCACAGCAACCAGACCGTGGTGACGGCGATATTGATCGGCATGAACTTGCGTACGCGAAACGGATGCAGGAATTTCATCCGGGTCAGCGTCAGCAGTGCCAGCCCGACAATGGTGAGGAACGTCACCCAGGGCGTCGGCGAAAGGATATACAGACTCAGGGCGACGACGTTCCAGGCGGCCGGGAAGCCCTGGAAATAGTTGTCCTTGCTTTTCATGTCCACGTTGCAGAAGCAGAACAGCGACGAGACCAGAATGATCGATATGCTTAACAGCAAGGTGAATTCCGGCAGCGGAATATAGCGGTAGATGAACAGTGCCGGGATAAAGACGTAGGTCAGGTAATCGATCACCAGATCCAGTGCCGAGCCATCGAAGTGCGGCAGTACCGAGTGAGTGTTGACCTTGCGCGCCAGCGAGCCGTCGACACCGTCCACGATCAGGGCGACACCCAGCCAGAGCAGGCAGGCCTTGGGTTCATTGTTGAACAGGGCAATTGTTGCCAGAAACGCAAGGACTACGCCTGTGGCGGTAAAGCCGTGAGCGCCCCATGCGTTAAGTCTGGCTATGCGTTGATTGGTTATCACGGGACGCTCTCCAGAAAGTAATGCGTGTCAGTGTTACAAAAAACCTGACCCTTACAGACGGTGTGAAAACGGAGCATGGCCGAGTGCAGAAATTTTCACACAATCTGGTTAGCTATTATCGACCCGGCAATCGCCGATAAGGTTCAGCGGTGACTATCGCTCGTTTTCCTGTCATTTTCCAGAAAACTGCTATCCGCCGTGGACCGCTGGTCTTTGTATTCTTCGGGTTCGACGAAACAGGTAGGCGCAGAACCATCGGCATTGAGCTGATTGATCAGGGTCGGCTGGCCTTGGTCATTGAAGAAAACCTGACCGATCCCTGCCGAATTCCATAACCGCTCACCGGCCTTGCTGTGCTGCGGCGTGCGCGGGATGACTTTCATACGCCGACGTTTGGTGAACCAGTTGAGAGGGGAGCGCGGCGAGTAGAGCCAGCGGTTCAGGCGATCAAAGGTATCGAGCAGGCGACGGGGAAACTCGTTCTTGATACCGCTGCTGGTGATCTGCCAGATGCGTGGCCCACCGCTGCGCTTGCGAATGAGGATTTCGTAGACGAACGAATAATGCACGTCTCCTGAAAGGATGACGTAATTGCCCGGCGTCCTGGAATGACCAAAGATATTGAGAATGACCTGCGCGGCCCCCCGATGCGCCATCCAGTTTTCCGCATCCACCAGCAACGGATAACCGAGCCAGCTGAACACCCGCTGGATGGCCTCTATCAGCTTGACCCCGAACACGGGTGCTGGCGACACGATGATTGCGGCCTTGTGGTCGAGCAACTCTTGCTGCAGTTCGCTGAGCGCTTCCCAGTCCATAAGGCCTGAGGGCTGACTGAAGTTCCACTCACTGCGCCAGCGCCGGGTGCGGGTATCGAGCACCACCAGTGCCGGGCTGGTAGGTAAAACGTAGTGCCATTGCTGGAAGTGCAGCAGTTTGTCGATCACTGCATCCTGGGTCTTGCTGGCCCAGCGATTGTCATGATCCTTGATCTCGGTGCTCAACGTCTCGACCTGCTGGATCAGATCATCAAGCGCATCGGGGTTGTTGCCCCAGCCCTGACACAGCAGATAAGCGAGCAGGGCGTTACCGATGATGCGTTTGGAGAACGGATGGCCGTAGGCGCTTTCTTCCCAATTGGCCGACAGGTTCCAGTCATCGGTGATGTCATGGTCATCGAAAATCATCATGCACGGGAGATGCGCCATCGCTCGTGCAGCGCCACCCAGGCTGTTTCTGAAATCGTCGATCAGGTGCTGCTCTCTGGCATAGCGTTCACGCTGTTCGGCGTCGAGCTTGGGCATGTCCGGTTCGATCAGCGTCCAGGGTGTTGGCGACCAGACCAGCAGATACATTGCCATGACTTCAGCCAGCGTGACCAGGTGGTTATCCGCCGAGCTGCTGGTGAAAACCGGCTTGCTGACACCGCCAAAGAACCGCTCGCGCAGAGTGTCGTTGCTCTTGAGGGCTGGCAGCAGATCGGCGCGCTGGTAATAGCTGGCCGGATGCTGATAAAGATCGACGCTGTCATCGACCACCGCGCCTTCAAGCCGCTCCCCGAACAGGCCAAGGCGTTCGATCAAGACATGAATTGCACGCAGCATGGGGCCAGCAACGTCATCGGCGTAAACCTGATCGCCGCTCATCATCAGCAGTGCCGGGCGATCCAGCGGATCTTTGGCATCGGCCAGCAGACGATCGACACACAACAGGCCTTCGGCAGCAGGATGATGTGGCTTGCGGCATGAGCCGTGAAGCATGTGGTCGACCTTGCTGCGCACCACAAAACTGGGGCTGCTGGTGTCGGCGTACAGCAAATGAGGTGCCCAGTCGGCGATGCCGCTGTGTCGTTCGTCATCGATCAACAGGTCGTAATCGATCAATACATCCTTGGGCAGCTCGGTATCCAGCTTCACGTCAATCAGATGCACAAAGGCATGACGGCCTACGGCTATGGCCTTGCACTGCCCGGCATCGAGGGGATAGTCCGTGCAGGTTTGTGCCCCGTTGGCGTCGGTAAATTGCAGGCGCAAGGTCAGTGAAAGCGCTCGTGACCCTGTCAGCCATAGCACCAGACGGTTTGCTTCCTGACGACGCAAGAGAGGGCCAGCGAGTACAGCGGGTAGGGGTGGAAGCTTTTCGGCGGGGGGTACGGACATCCTGGGTTCAGGCTCTGACTGAATTTCGACCAGAAATGGTAACGCAGGCTGTGTGAAAAATTCCTCCAGGCGCTGCCAGGCATTCGGAACAGAATGTTTCAAAACGATACCGAAGAGCGGGCATGAAAAAGCCGATGCCAGAGGGGCTGGCATCGGCTTTTGTGGAGCGGATCAGCTCGTCAGAGGTATCAGAGTGTCCATTTCAGCGAGAACATCAGGTTGCGCGGGTCGCCGTAGACGCCCATGCCGCCGCCCTCGGGAATACCCTGCCAGTATTTGGTATCAAACACGTTATTGAAATTGACGCGGCCATCCCAGTGCTCGTCGAACTTGTAGCCAGCCATGAGGCCCACGACGGAATAAGCATCCTGAGTTGCGAAACCATTGTTGAGGCCGACCCGCTCAAAGGTTTCGCTTTGAGCAAGAATATCTGCACCAACGCGCCATTTGCTCAGGTCGCCTTGCAGGTTATAGCTGGTGACGGCCTTGAACAGGTGCTTGGGCTGATCGGGCGAGAAGTTACGACCTTCATTACGCTCGATGGCGTCTTTGACGTACTGGCTCAGCAGATAGGTATAGGCTGCGGAGAACTGCCAGTTAGGTGTCAATGCACCGCTGATCTCGGTGTCGATACCGCGACTGCGTACTTCGCCCGCAGCGCTGTAACACCGGGTGGCAGGGAAGCTTGGGCAGTTGTCCGTGGTCTGATTGGGAATATCATACGCACGGTTTTCCTGAGTCATATCAAAGAGCGCTACCGATGCGTTCAGTGCGCCATTGAAGTATTCGCCTTTCAATCCGATTTCGTAGCTTTCGCCAGTCATCGGATCAAGCACAGAGCCTGAGGCGCTTTTGTTGTCCTGCGGCTTGAAGATTTCGGTATAGCTGGCATAGACCGAGTAGGTATCGTTCAGGTCGTAGATAACGCCCGCATAAGGGGTGACTTCCTGTGTGACCTTGTAGTCGCTGGTGCCGCTGCGGTCATCGTAGTCATACCAGCTCAACCTGCTACCAACGATCACATGCAGTTTATCGGTCGGGTTGAAGCGTGCGGCTGCATAAACAGCCTCTTCTGTTGCCGTGTTTTTGCCTTGGTAGAAGTTCCAGTTACTGTCACCACGTTCTGGCTTCACAATCGTGCCAGGGGTGATAGCAAAAGGATCTACGGTATAAGCATTCCACCAGCCACCGACCTGATCGAATTTTTCCTGACGACGGCTCGCACCGAGCGTCAACTCATGCTCTCGACCAAACAACTGAAAGGGGCCAGTGAGCGTACCATCCAGGTTGGTTTGTACATCCGTGGTGTCGTAGGCACCTGCGCCTAATGTGTATGTAGAGGATGTTGAGTCGAGTTGCAGATAGTTGGAAAAGCTTTCTGACTTGGCCCAGATTTTCGCCGCTGCCAGTTTTGCGTTCCAGCCATTGTCGAAGCGGTGAGTCAGGTCTGTGAAGACGCTGACATTATCCCTGTCCCAATAAGCCCAGTCGCCGCTCAGAAAGGTCGAGCGCGAAAAGTGCAGGTTTTCACCATTAGGGCCTGATGGCAGGCTGCCCCAGTCTGAAGTCGCGTCGTCACGCTGTTTGGAGGCCCCAATGCTCCAAGTGGTGGCATCGCTCAAATCAGCTTCCAGAATGCCGTAAAAGGTCTGGCGTTGTTTGTTGCGCTCATCGACAAAACTTTTGTCATCCTGATAAGCAGTCACAAAGCGGCCGCGAAGGGTGCCGGACTCGTTGAGCTTGTTGGATGCATCGACTTCAGTACGGTAACGGTCCCAACTGCCAGCGCTGGTGGTGATGCTGACTTGCGGTGTCGCGGTAGGACGCTTGCGCACCATATTCAGGGTCGCCGATGGATTGCCTGCGCCTGTCATGAGGCCCGTTGCACCACGAACCACTTCAACGCGGTCGTAGATGGAAAGGTCAGCCTCGGCCAGGGTGTCCTGAGTGAAAGTACTCAGGATGCTAGGCAGGCCGTCGTACATCAGGTTATCGATGGTGAAGCCGCGAGCCAGGAATTGCTGGCGGTCCTGACCGAACTTGCGAAGAGTCACACCCGGTGCGTATTTGACGACATCGTTGACGTCACTCATGCCTTTGTCATCCATGCGCTGGCGCGTGATGACGCTGACCGACTGAGGTGTTTCACGGATCGACAATGGCAGCTTGGTCGCCGTATTCATCGAGCCGGTGGTGTAAGAGTTGGTGCCTTCGGTGGTTGCTGCCCCGGCAATGCTGGTATCGGCATTGATATTCACGTTACCCAGCGATACCGGACCTTCTGCCTGCTGCCGGAAGACCTGAGCAGAATTGCCCTGCACGGTTGCGCCGAGACCGCTACCGGCCAGCAACTGATTCAGCGCTTGCGCCGGCTCCAGATTGCCGCGTACGGCTGGCGCCTGCTTGCCTGCGACTGACTGGGCATCGAAGGTCACTTGCATGCCACTGACCTGACTCAGTTGAGTCAGAGACGACGACAGGGATTGAGATGGCAGGTTCAAGCTGACAGGAGCAGCCAGTGCAACGGCCGAAAGGCCTAGTGCCAGGGCACCGGTCAACGTGGGAATAAAGGGACGAAGCATCTCGTGATTCCTAGAAGGGCATGAAAACATATCGACTTTGCAGAGCACGCAGCGATGGTCGCTCGACGTAGCAAAGGGCAACGTTGAAGCGGCGGATTTAACAATTTTTTCACAATCATGTAAATACAAACGATTTGCAATTGCGCTATGTTTTGTATTTGTCTGAATGAAGAGACGGCTTTCCTTGTCCTCTACGCGCCAGCCTGCCTGGCCCGAACGCCTGTGCGATGCCGAATCAAGTACGAAGACGTGCGGCCTAGAGCCTTGGGTTTATCCGACCAGTGGTGATTCGGTTCGTGTTTTTGATCAGCCGCGACTTGCCATTGCAGCGGGGTAGGGAGGAGAGGATTCGCAGGTGGGATCAATGCGGATTCTGCCGAAGCATGCGCAGGAGCAGCAGACAGAAGTCGATAGAGAGGAACAGCCAGAAACAAGAAAGCCCGCACTAGGCGGGCTTCTTGTTGAACTTGAGGGACACAGTCAATTGAACCATGACTTATCTGTGCGAATTACCATGCGTCCACATTTGGCGTTCAGGAACGGTCTGGTTAGTGGCTTGGGCGCCTTCGGGTGAGTTATGAAATACAGCTAAGAGACTTTCTTCGGGAACGCCGATCTCATCGGCGCAAGTACGCCGTTTTGAGTTTTCATGTTTTCCCTTTGGGCCTATACGGCCGGGTTGTTATTCAGGTCTGCCGCCAGCTTATGTACGAGCGTCGGTAGTTTCGTTTTTGCTCATCTGCCTGTCGTCGATCTGGTATCGCGACAATAAGCGCGATCGCGCTGAATGAGCGCAGGGGACACACCCGGTCCAATAAAGTCTGTCAGCTCGTCGGTCAGCAGCATGCTTTGCGGCACCCAGGTGTATTGACCACAGGCAAGCGCGCGCGGTGTCCGACGTGTGCGTGGAACATGTAGATCAAGCAGCGCCATCGACTCTGCAACATCTTCCTGAATTCGCTTTCCGTTCTCACACAGAGGTACTGGCTCGCCCGGTCTGATCTGGTTCCAGGCATACCGATCTGCAAGAACCTCGTTCGTCCGGCATATGATTCTGTGGCACTTGTCTTGTAAGTGAGGATCCGTAATACCCCAGAGGTCTAAAACAAAATGGTTATCCAGGCTATGACCAATTTCGTGTTGAACAATGAACTCAAAAATCTCGTGATCTTCCAGTTGCGACCAGTCAATCTCGGGGCGCTGTACTGCGCGTAGCCGCGCAGTATTAACGCGGGCAGCCACTTGAAGAACCGTGCGTTCTTCCAGGCTGACTCCATCTACCGATACATCTACATGGACAGCTGAGGGCCATATACTGAAGAGTCCCCAAGCTTTGCCAAGCTTTTCAAAAGTCGACACCCCGAGGCAGCAACCGGCCTGCTTGGTGAGGTCTGCGAGCTTGCGATATTGAATGCGACCGAGGCGCAAGACAGTGTTCGTTTTCATTGCCCACCTCTTTCAACTACCAGCAAATCCCAAGCAGTTATCAACACGTCGGCCCCATCCACAACTGTGCGTTGCGCCATGATGGCAATTGCTTTGGTCGTAAGTGGTGGAATGGTCGGGCTTGCTATGAGTGACAATGCAAGCGCCAGCAAAGTCAGGGTGCGATGCATGCCTTGAATGGCGTCAGCATCAAAGCTCGATTGGATTGGGGGATTCATTTTGCAGAACCTCCCTTTTGAGGAATGTTCTGCAGTTTGTAGGCTGCGGCAGCGCCCGTTTCGCTCATGGTCATGGACATCAAGGCAACCGACTGAATAAACCATCCGACACTCATGGCAACATCGTCAGTCAGCTCGCCTGCATTGGCAGTATGAGCAAGTAATTCTCCCAGTGCTGCGGCACCATGAAGAACTGTAATCGTGAAGTTGTCGGCCGTGTTTTCGATGCCTTTCAATTGCTCAACCTGATCTGAAGTAAGGACAGACTCGAGGTTGTGGCAGGATGGAAATTCACGCTCAACATCAACGAAGATTTGATTCCACCTTGGGAGGTTGCTCATTGGTCAAACTCCGTAGACTTTCTTATCCCTCTCTCAGCAGAGCGGACCAGTGCCGAAGTCATCTGCGCAAGAAAGCCTATGGCGCGAATTTCAGCGCAGTAAGCTATTTCGCCGTTATTGATACAATCATTAAGCCGACCGCAAAGCTGTTCGACACCATCCGCGAGGTCCGCCGCCAGATCTAATGCCCCCGGCAGGTCTTCATTCTCGGCCCATTCTTTACTGGCAATAGTAAATAGGCCACCGCCACTGCCACCAAAAGAGATCTGTTTCATTTTCGGTTGCGGTTCTGGTGGGAATGCAATTTCTTTTGAAAGGCGTGTCATTTCGCATCTCCGTCTGTTTCAAGGGGGTGGGCGATGCTCATGTGATGGCTGTAGCGCGATGGAGCTATTGCCATGGCTTTATGAGCCGCCGCACGCCTGAAAAGCGTAGAAATACAGCCAGTAAACTTTCGGCTGACGGCTTGGCCAAAAGTGCCAGAAAGCACTGTATTAATTGAAGGATAAGGCTTACAGGTTTTTGCTAGATGCCTGATTGCCTGGATGGAATGAGGGCGTGGGGGAGGACTTCGTTTACCTCATTGAGGCTACCCGGCTCTTCTGTTCAAGGATGTCTTGTTTCTCCATTCACTCCATAGAAAGAATGAACGTGTACTGGCGCTGGGAAATACATGGCGCTCGAATGTTCCCATTACCCATTTTGCCTGCCCGCTCCATGAGGTAGCACGCGAGGTGTGCCATTCGCAGGCCAAGATTGTAAATGTGTCGCAGGTCGTTTCGGCTTCGACAGCCTTCCACGCCTTCGTGGTCGCCGTCGAGTTCTCTATATCCTGCTCAAGCCCCACCAAGAGTTTGTCGGAGAGCAGTCGGCGCTTGATTTCGGATCGTTTCACGGCCTGTACCCCTTCGGTTCAATTATTTTGAAAGGATGCGCGGGGGAGGCAACGGCGGTAAGGGGGAAGCAGAGAGGAACAGCCAGAAACAAGAAAGCCCGCACTAGGCGGGCTTCTTGTTGAACTTGGTGGCTACACAGGGACTTGAACCCCGGACCCCAGCATTATGAATGCTATGCTCTAACCAACTGAGCTATGTAGCCAAGTGGCGCGCATTATTCGTGGATAACGAACATGTGTCAAGCGTTGATGTGAAAAATAATTGCGTGTGATCAATCGGTTAGCTGCCTTCAGGGGGCGAGGCTGTATTTTCGAGTCCTGAGGGCCGCTTCGCAGGCTGCTGTCTTGCACTCTTCACATCGAATGTTTCTTCCAGTGACATTTTGCACTGTGTATTTTCCTGGCCCTTCGTGTGGTCTGCCTCAAAGGCTCGGTTGTTCGGGTTTCCGAATGAGGAGGAGCTTTTCTTTCGGTTTCTCGGAAGAGGTTTTCTCTGAAAAAGAATGTCTGTGCCCGGACTCTGCACGAAAACTGTTCAATTCAGGCGTGTTCGAGAAATTTCCTACCCTGTTTGGCAAACATCGCCGCGAAAAGTACGGCCTCGGTCCAAATCTTGCTTTGTTCTGCCAAAAGCACCGAACAAGATCATTTTCGTGCCTTGAAAACCTGGACGACTTCGCTTTTCGGATAAACGAGATGTGATGCCTATCGTCATTAAATCAATAACATGGCATTTTGCTAGTTGGCTTTTTCAAAAAGGGCACCTGCACGGTTTTACCCGGTTTTGCAGGCTGTCCACGGGGGGATGTCGGACATGAGTGGGCTTTTATCACCAGGTATGCGCCTGATGGGGCATTTTGGTTTCGCACGCAAATTTCAGGTCCTGTTCTTGTTATTCATGCTGCCTCTGGTGGGCAGCGTATGGATGATTGCTCAGGATTATCGCAACAAGCTTGCGGTGATTACGGGCGAACAGTCGGGCGTGCGTCAGTTGTTGGTGCTCGATGATCTTGATTTCGAGTTATCGGCCCAGCGTGATAACGCGGCGCGCTGGAAAGCCGCCGACATTCTTCGTGAGCCCACTCCTGCCGCCAAGGCTGCGATTGCGAAGCTTGATGCGAATGTCCAGAAAATCTCCCAGGCACTCGATGCCGTGGGCGCCAAATTGGCGCAGGAAGGTGCCACTTCTGACGCTATGGAGCGTTATAAGGCACTGCAGGCGTCCGTGAAGGGGCTGGATTCTGCCTCGTTGCGCACCGTAGGCTGGTGGCCGGATGGTTATGATCGTTTTACTACGTCCTTGAGCCTGACCCAGGCCCTGCGTGAGCAAATCGCGATGGACAGCGGTTTGATCCTCGATCCCTGGCTGGAAACCTACATGCTGATGCAGCTCTCCACCCAGCAGATGCCGGATCTGATCGAGCGTATTGGCCGTATGGCCAGTATCGGTCAAACATCCGTGGCTACAGGACAGTTCAGTCTGCAAAGCCGTTTGCAGATGCGTGACTTGCGTAGCCGTATCGACGATGCCAAGGATCAGATGCACAAGGCGGGCAATCTGTTGCTGTCCAAGCTGCCGCCCGAGCTGGAGCCCTGGGCTGTAAAATACAAGGCGACCTCGGCGATGATGGACGCCGAACTGAAAGTGCTCGATGAGGGCGTTTTCGGTGGCACCATCAAGCTCAAGCCGGAAGAGTTCGAGCGCAGCATCGATGCCATGCTGGGTGGCCTGGCTCAGTTGCGCAAGCAATCGCTGAGCTCCCTGAACGATCGGCTCGAATATTATCGTGATACTTCCAATATGCAGTTCATCCCGCTGGCTGTGACCTTTGGGGTGTTGATGCTGGTTGCGTTGTATCTGTTCGCCTGTTTGCAGTCTTCGATCCGCCGTAGCGCCAGTGGCATTACTACGCTTGCCGAATCGCTGCGTGACGGCAACCTGTGTGTCGAGGTCTCGGTTCAGGGGCGTGACGAGTTGGCGGCTATCAGCAGAGCGCTGAACGTTGCTGTGGTTCAGTTGCGCACCAGCCTGCTGGGTGTCAATCATGAAACCCATCAGTTGGGCGACGCGGTGCAGACGCTCAATGCCCAGTCCAACGGCACGCTCAGTGAAGTCGAGGAGCAGCAGTATCAGATCAGTCAGATCGCTGCGGCGGCGACTGAGCTGGCGGCGACCTCCCAGGGTGTGGCAAGAAGCTGCGAGCAGGCTTCCGACAGCGCACGTCAGACGCGCAAGATCGCTGAAGAAAGCAGTCGCGATAGCCGACGCACTACCGACAGCATCCAGCAACTCAATCAACGCCTGACCGACACGGCAGCTGCCCTGGGACGAGTCAGCGAGCAGGGGCAGCAGATCCAGTCGGTTGTCGATGCGATTCGTGGCATTGCCGAACAGACCAACCTGCTGGCGCTCAATGCTGCCATCGAAGCGGCGCGGGCGGGTGAGCAGGGGCGTGGTTTTGCTGTGGTTGCCGACGAGGTTCGCAGTCTGTCGCAACGTACTCAGGCTTCCACTGCGGAAATTGCCGGCACTGTGGACAGCTTGCGCTCGACCGTGACTCAGGCCGTGACCCTGATGGAAGCTGCATGTGGTCAGGCGGTCAACGATGCCCAGTCAGTGACCGGGCTGGGTGTGCGGCTGGGCGAAATCGCCACTGCGGTACAGGGCGTGACCGATACGCTGGCGCAGATCTCGACCGCCGTCGAGGAGCAGGCTTCGACTGCGGATGAAGTCAGCAACAATATCCAGCAGGTCGATCAGGCGGCAGGACGCTTGCTCGACGGTGCCCGGGCAGTCAATCAGGCCGCTGATACCCTGAGCAAGGGCAGCCGTGCATTGAACGACAATACGGCGCGCTTCCAGTTGGGGTAATCGGTTCTGCCGACAGCCTCGCTCAACGCAAAACACCTCAATCGCCGTTTTGGCGGTTGAGGTGTTTTGCATTCAGGGCTCATCGTTTTTTACAGGGCGTTTGTCTCGCTCAGACCGCTACCGGCTCATTGATCCAGGTTGGCACCACACTTTGCAATTGCACGCCTGGCTGTGGTTTGCCCAGCAGATAACCCTGAAATTCGTCCACGCCCATGGCATGCAGGCATTGCGCCTGGGTATGGGTTTCGATGCCTTCCGCGACGATTTTCAGCGAGAAGCGTTTGGCGATGAGCACTGCGCTTTCCACCACGGCCAAAGCCCGGTCATCCAGTTGGGCGACAAATGAACGGTCAATCTTGATGCCATCGATAGGCAGCTCGCGCAATCTGGAGAGCGATGAGTATCCGGTGCCGAAGTCATCGATATGGATATGCACGCCCAGTTTTCTCAGGTGATTGAGCGACTCAAGAATGCGATCTTTCCAGGCCTCGTCGAACACTGACTCAGTGACTTCCACGATCAACCGGGTAGGCGACAGGCGTTCTATGGCGAGGATCTGGGCGACATAACGGGTGAAGCCGGGCGTCACCAGTTGCCTTATGGAAACGTTCACGGCAATAGAAGGCAGCTCAGTGCCGGTTTTCTCCCAGGTGACTGCCGCGCGGCAGGCCTGCTGCAATACCCATGCACCCAGCTCGACGATCAGGTCCGACTCTTCGGCTATCGGAATGAACTCCTGCGGCCCTACAGGCCCCAGCGAAGGCGGGGTCCAGCGCAGCAATGCTTCGATGCACATCACTTCGCCGGTTTTCGCAGAGATCAAGGGCTGGAAAACCAGCGACAGGCTTTCATCATGTACGGCATGGCGCAGGGCAATATTGATATCGAGCTTGCGGCGCTGTATACGCGCCAGCTCCTGGTCATAAAACACGATACGGCCACGGCCTTGTCGCTTGGCTTCGGCAGAGGCCAGGTCTGACGCTTGAAGCAAGGTTTCAATGTTGTCGCCGTCGTCACCTTGTATCGCGATGCCGATACTGACGCCAATACGCAGTGACGCGGAATCGATTTCAAAATTCTTTATCAGCGCTTCGCCCAGCGTTTCAGCCAGTTGCCACGCCTTGGTGCGAATATCAAGCAAGGCTGGCGTGACGACAATGAACTCATCGCCTCCCCAGCGAGCGATGGAGGAGCCGTCGGGAAGCAAGGACTGCAGGCGCCTCGCAACGCCCTGAAGTATTTCATCACCACAGGCATGCCCCAGCCCGTCATTGATCTGTTTGAAGTGATCAAGGTCCAGAAACAGGACCGCACGCAATTGCGGGGCGGTATCCGGCAGCGGGCTTAGCTCGTACATCAGGCCGCGCCGATTCGGCAGACCGGTGAGCGGGTCGTGATGGGCCAGGATGTGCAGGGAGCGGGTACGATCTGCGACACGTTCCTCAAGTTCGGCATTGGTTGCCAATACCTCTTCGGTGCGCAGAGTCAGTTGTTCGACCAGCTCCGAGTTTTCGTTCTGCAACTCGATGGATTTGCGCAGGCGGGCATAGTTGTTGCGGTGTCCTGCGATCATCAGGCAGTAAAACACCACGCCAATGATGCTGAGGATCCACTGCGACGGAGTTTGCACAGCCAGTTGAAAGCACGCAGGCAGCATCATGAGGCCGAAATACACCGGGCCCATCACGCGCATGGGCGCCAGTATTCCGCTGGCACCGCCCGCCATTGCCGACACCACCATGATGATCAGGTACTGCTGGGCCGGTGGATAAGTGTTGAATTCGGTCAGTATCAGGATGGCCCAGAGAAAGCCTGTGGCAAACAAGCCCGCACCCTGAAGCTGCCAGGCCCGTTCCAGCCATTCAATCGACTGGCCTTTGGGGGTGTTGGCATCTCTGATCAGGTATCGATGCAAAGCCCATCGAATACCCAGGGTGACCACTGTGATTGCCAGCCAGATCCAGCTCCACTCCCTGTCGGTTTCTGATGTCTGGACCAGCAGCACCACACCAATTGCGGCGACCAGTTGAGCCCACAGACCTGCGAGGTTGCTGCCTAATGTGTATTGCAGAAGCTCAGCCTTCAGATGGGCCTTGTTCATCTTGTCTTTCCCGACAGGTGTTCTATGAGCATCCGTTTGTGAGGTGAGATCCATGAGTGAAGGCAGACTTCACTCCTGTAGTGAGTCTGGCCAGATGCGATGCACGGCTCTGGGCTGTATGCATCTTTGAACTAAATGATGGCCAAATGCAATCATTATAAAAGGCAGTGGATGGGAACATGTAAACGCATGATCATGCCGTTATCGGCTGAGGGTATGGAGTGCTTTAGGTGCCGGTCATCGGACAGCAGGGGGAAAGGAGGAGGGCGCAGAAAGGATGCCTTTAGCCACGTGCAGTAGCTAAAGGCAGGGGAGAGTGGTGCGGATCAGAACGAGCCCAGTTTCAGCAGCTTTTGCAGGTATTGCCCGTAGCCGGTCTTTTTCAGCTTTTCAGCCTGCTCACTCAGTTGTTGAGCTGTGATCCAGCCATTGGAGTAGGCGATTTCTTCAAGGCAGGCCACTTTCCAGCCTTGGCGCTGTTCGATGGTGTGAACGAAGTGGCTTGCCTCCAGCAGCGACTCATGGGTGCCGGTGTCGAGCCATGCAAAGCCACGTCCCAGAATTTCAACCGTCAGGTTTTTCTGTTCCAGATACGCCTTGTTGACGTCGGTGATTTCCAGTTCGCCACGCTCGGAAGGCTTGATGTTCCTGGCAATCTCGACAACCTGATTGTCGTAGAAGTACAGCCCGGTAACGGCATAGCTGGACTTCGGATTGGCCGGTTTCTCTTCAATGCTCAGTGCCCGACCGCTTTCGTCGAACTCCACCACGCCAAAACGCTCCGGGTCGGAGACGTGATAGCCGAATACTGTTGCACCACTGCTTTGCTGAGTCGCGGCGTGCAGTTTTTCGGAGAAGTGCTGGCCGTAGAAAATGTTATCGCCAAGGATCAGACAGCATGGGTCCTTGCCAATGAACTCCTCACCGATCAGGAAGGCTTGTGCCAGGCCGTCCGGGCTTGGTTGTTCCGCATAGGTGAGTTCGATTCCGTACTGGCTGCCGTCTCCCAGAAGCTTGCGGAACGAAGGCAGATCGTCTGGCGTGGAGATAATCAGAATTTCACGCATCCCTGCCAGCATCAGCACCGACAGAGGATAGAAAATCATCGGCTTGTCGTAGATCGGCAGCATTTGCTTTGAGACGCCGAGGGTCAACGGATGCAGGCGGGTGCCCGAGCCTCCAGCCAGGATGATGCCTTTACGATTGGTCGTGATCATTTATTCAGTATTTCCATGAGCATTCGGGTTACACCACTTTGCCAATCCGGCAAGTGCAGGGAAAAGGCGTGACGCAGTTTTTCTGTATTCAGACGCGAATTCAAAGGGCGTTGCGCAGGTGTCGGATAGTCGACGGTTCCGATGGGATTCACGGCTTCTACTGCCAGTTGCTCGCCATTGGCCTTGGCAAAGTCGATGACATACTGCGCGTAGGCGTGCCATGACACTTCGCCTGCCGGTGCCAGATGATAAATCCCGCTGAGCTGCGGGCGCGCCACTGTCTGCTGCAGGGTTGCAGCTGTTATATCCGCCAGCAGGTCCGCGCCTGTTGGTGCGCCGATCTGATCGGCAATGACATTGAGCGTCGGGCGATCCTTGGCGAGCCGCAGCATGGTCTTGGCAAAGTTGTTGCCGCGTGCGGCATAAACCCAACTGGTGCGAAAGATCAGGTGCTTGCAGCCCGAGGCGACAATGAGCTGCTCACCTTCGAGTTTGGTTGCGCCGTAATGGTTGATGGGCGAAACCGCATCGGTTTCTTTCCAGGCGGTTGCGCCTGTGCCATCAAACACGTAATCGGTCGAGTAATGAATCAGCAGGGCGTCGAGCTGGCGGGCTTCTTCAGCCATGACCTGGCTGGCCAGGGCATTGACCCGATGCGCCAGCTCACGCTCGCTCTCGGCCTTGTCGACGGCTGTGTAGGCAGCGGCATTGACGATGACCTGGGGCTGGACACGACGAATCGTCTCCCGCAAACCAGCCAGATTGCTCAGGTCGCCTGAAAGCTCGCCATAAGTGGTCTGTACGGGATGTCTATCCAGCGCAGTCACTTCGCCAAGCACTGCAAGCGAGCGCTGCAATTCCCATCCAACCTGACCGTTTTTCCCAAGTAGAAGTATTTTCATGCTTTCCCGGTGCGCGTTGCGTAGTTTTTATCGATCCATTGTTGATAACTACCGCTTTTCACATGAGCGACCCATTCAGGGTTGTCGAGATACCACTGCACGGTCTTGCGAATGCCGGACTCGAAACTCTCTTCGGGAACCCAGCCCAGCTCACGCTGAATCTTGCTGGCGTCGATTGCATAGCGTAGATCATGTCCTGGACGGTCCTGAACATAAGTGATCAGGTCGGCATGAGGACGGAAGGCCGAGTCGGGGCGCAACTGGTCGAGCAGGGCGCACACGGTATGTACCACTTCGATGTTCTGCTTTTCGTTGTGGCCACCGATATTGTACGTCTCGCCGATCTCGCCCTCGGTCACGACCTTGTAGAGCGCGCGTGCGTGATCTTCCACGTAGAGCCAGTCACGAACCTGATTGCCCTTGCCATAGATGGGCAGCGGTTTGCCTTCCAGTGCATTGAGAATGATCAGCGGGATCAGCTTCTCGGGGAAATGGCATGGGCCGTAGTTGTTCGAGCAGTTGGTGACCAGCGTCGGCAGACCATAGGTCCGGCTCCAGGCGCGTACCAGATGGTCGGAACTGGCCTTGCTGGCCGAGTACGGCGAGCTTGGCTGGTAAGGCGTGGTTTCTGTGAACAGATCCTCCGGGCCTTCAAGGTCGCCATACACTTCATCGGTTGAAATGTGGTGGAAGCGGAATGCGGCCTTGCGTGCATCGTCAAGCCCGTTCCAGTAGCCACGTGCGGCTTCCAGCAGCGTGTAAGTGCCGATGATGTTGGTCTGGATGAACTCCGAAGGCCCGCTGATGGAACGATCGACATGGGACTCGGCAGCCAGGTGCATCACGGCATCAGGCTGATGGTCGCGAAAGACACGGTCAATCTCTTCCCGGTTGCAGATATCCACATGCTCGAAAGCGTAACGCTCGCTCTTGTCCGCCGACTGGAGGGATTCGAGATTGCCAGCGTAGGTCAGCTTGTCGACGTTGACCACTGCATCGGTTGTGTTGGCGATGATATGGCGAATGACCGCCGAACCGATAAAGCCTGCACCACCTGTTACTAAGATCTTCACGAGAGTTTTTACCTTGGATTCTGACAAGACTTGAGTGCGCCAACCTGAGGTCGCGACTGTAAGGGACAAGCTGACCTGACGATAGTACAAGGCAGCATTTTACATGGAAAAATCGCTATCGCAGGCCTTGAACAGTAATCGCTCGATCTGCGCCAGCTCCCAGGTGCTGAGCAGGCTGACCGGGTCTGTGCCGTAGCGTTGAGTATCCAGGCTCCATACCCTGCCATCAGGGCTCAGGCAGTGCTGGCAATGGTGCAGATGCCTGTCGCTGACATCGAGGGTCATGCACCAGCCTTCGATAATGATTTGCAGCAGACCCGATTCGAGCGGTTGCCCGAGCCGCAGAGGGTGAATGCCCTGCGCCGTGTCTCGCAGCTGCTGATAGACCTCGCGTGCGCTCAATGGCTGCATCTATTTCACTCCCTGCAAACGGTTTTCCTCAAACCGGCTGCAACTGTTCCAGAAACGCTCAAGACCCGCCGAGAGGAATTTTTCCCGATGGCGAATCAGAAAGAATCGTCGGGTAAAGGGTGGAAGATCTCCGCTCAGAACCTTCAGCTGTTTTGAGGCCAACAGATCGGCCACCACCCAACGCGACAGGCAACTGATACCGATGCTTTGGGCCAGAGTATGTTTGATGGCTTCGGAGCTGCCGATCTGCCGGATGTCGGACAGACCATGTAAATGCCGCAGCAGCAACTGTTCGACGACTTCGCGGGTGCCAGAGCCCGGCTCGCGCAGCAGCCATTCGGCATCCTGCAGATCGCTCAGGGTGATGTTTTCCTGCTTGGCCAGCGGATGCTGGCTGCCGGCGACAATCAACAGTTCATCCACCAGCCACGGCTCGGCACTGAGTTCAGGCAAATGACAGGGGCCTTCGATTAACCCCATGTCGATTTCAAAGTCGGCGACTTTTCTGGCGATGGTCATGCTGTTGCCCATCTCGACATCTATCTGCAGCAGAGGAGCCGACTGCCGCAATTCGCCAAGAATCAGCGGCAGCACATAGTTGCCTATCGTGGTGCTGCAGCCTACTCGCAGGCGCGTTTTCACATCCATGTTGCCGGGCTGGAAGCTGGCCTCGATCTGTTGTGCGCTTTCGAGCATCTTTCTGGCCTGAGGCAGCAAGGCGTGGCCGTTGTCGTTAAGTACCAGGCGCTTGCCTACTCGGTCGAACAGGCGCGTATCAAGAGCGCTTTCCAGTTCATTCAGCGCGGCACTGGTGGCCGATTGTGACAACGACACCGCAAGTGCCGCGCTGGTGGTGCTGCCATGTTGGCTGATGGCGCAGAAAATCTGCAATTGACGAAGGCTCAGCTTCACTCGATCTACCTGAAAAATGGGTAAGCGAAACCTATATTACCCATTTTTATAATTATTTTGCGTTCCCTAGACTGGGCTTATGCCATCAAGCGGGAATATTCACATGAGCAACATCAGTTCAGCAGCGATTATGGGGCGTGGTCGTCCATTGGCTGCTCTGTCGAGCCCGCGGGAAGCTATCCGGCAATTCACTCCCAACTGGTTTGCCGTAACGATGGGCACAGGTATTCTGGCCTTGCTGCTGGGGCAATTGCCTTTTTCCGTGCCACTGCTCAAGACCGTGGGCGAGGCTCTCTGGCTTTTCAACATCGGATTGTTCGTGCTGTTCAGCGTGATGTATGCGAGTCGCTGGGTACTGTTTTTCGATGAGGCCAAACAGGTTTTCGGTCACTCCACTGTCTCGATGTTCTTCGGGACGATCCCCATGGGCCTGGCCACGATCATCAGTGGGCTGCTTCTGTACGGACTACCGCGCTGGGGAGTTTCGGTGATTGCACTGGCTCAGGCCTTGTGGTGGATCGATGTGGCAATGGCGCTGGCTTGTGGGGTGCTGATTCCTTTCATGATGTTTACCCGCCAACAGCACAGTATCGACCAGATGACGGCTGTATGGCTCTTGCCCGTCGTGGCTGCCGAAGTCGCCGCTGCCAGTGGCGGTATGCTTGCTCCTCATCTCGCTGATGCCAGCGCGCAGTTCACCATGCTCATCACCAGTTACGTGCTGTGGGCGTATTCCGTGCCGGTTGCCCTGAGCATTCTGGTGATCCTGCTGTTGCGCATGGCCTTGCACAAACTGCCTCACGAAAGCATGGCCGCATCGAGCTGGTTGTCGTTAGGCCCGATTGGAACCGGTGCCATGGGCATGCTGGTGCTGGGGACCGAAGCGCCAGCCATCTTTGCAGCCAATGGCCTGGCAAGCATCGGTGACGTTGCCAAAGGGCTCGGCCTGATTGTCGGCATTCTGTTCTGGGGGCTTGGCCTGTGGTGGCTTACGCTCGCCCTGTTGATCACCCTGCGTTATTTCAAGACCGGCATTCCGTTCAACCTGGGCTGGTGGGGCTTCATCTTCCCGTTGGGCGTATATGCCGCCACCACCCTGAAGCTGGGCGCGATGTTGCATCTGGTATTTTTCGATGTGCTGGGCGTCGTGCTGGTGATGATGCTGGCCCTGATGTGGCTGATCGTTGCCTCCAGGACATGGGCCGGGGCTTATCGTGGCAACCTGTTTGTGTCGCCTTGTATTGCTTCGTTGGGAAGGGCTGCCTGACTTTGCACTTCAAGAGCCTGTGCGAAAGCTGCCTTTATGAGCGGCAACAAAGGATATCGATCAAGCGGTCGAGAAGGTCGCTCAGGTGTTCCAGCATGACTATGCGGCCTGAAGAAACACAAAACCCCCGAATCGCATGGCGATTACGGGGGCTTTGAGAGTTCATCAGCATCCGTGGCAACCCACGGCAGGCATCAGACGTTGAAGCGGAAGTGCATCACGTCGCCATCTTTGACGATGTATTCCTTGCCTTCCAGGCGCCATTTGCCGGCTTCCTTGGCACCGGCTTCGCCCTTGAACTGGATGAAGTCTTCGTAGGCAATGACTTCGGCGCGGATGAAGCCTTTTTCGAAGTCGGTGTGGATCACGGCAGCGCCTTGTGGCGCGGTGGCGCCTACACGGACGGTCCAGGCACGGACTTCTTTTACGCCAGCGGTAAAGTAGGTTTGCAGGTTGAGAAGTTCGTAACCGGCGCGAATCACGCGGTTCAGGCCAGGCTCTTCGAGGCCCAGGGCTTCGAGGAACATGTCTTTTTCTTCGCCTTCTTCAAGCTCGGCGATTTCAGCTTCGATCTTGTTGCAGACCGGTACGACAATCGCGCCTTCTTCTTCAGCGATGGCCAGGACGACGTCCAGGAACGGGTTGTTCTCGAAACCGTCTTCGGCAACGTTGGCGATGTACATCACAGGCTTGCTGGTCAGCAGGTGGAAGCCACGGATTACCAGCTTCTCGTCAGCGCTCATGCTTTTCATCAGGCTGCGTGCAGGCTTGCCTTCAGTGAAGTGGGCGATGAGTTTTTCGAGCACGGCTTTCTGGGCCACTGCATCCTTGTCACCGCCCTTGGCGTTGCGAGTGACTTTCTGCAGTTGTTTCTCGCAACTGTCGAGGTCGGCAAAGATCAGTTCGAGGTCGATGATTTCGATATCGCGCTTGGGGTCGACGCTGTTGGAAACGTGAATGACGTTCTCGTCTTCAAAGCAGCGGACCACGTGGGCGATGGCATCGGTTTCACGGATGTTGGCCAGGAACTTGTTACCCAGGCCTTCACCTTTTGAGGCACCGGCAACCAGACCGGCGATGTCGACGAACTCCATGGTGGTCGGCAGGACGCGCTCGGGTTTCACGATGGCGGCCAGGGCATCCAGACGTGGATCGGGCATCGGCACGATACCGGTGTTGGGTTCGATCGTGCAGAAGGGGAAGTTCTCTGCCGCAATGCCGGATTTGGTCAGGGCGTTGAACAGGGTGGACTTGCCGACGTTAGGCAGGCCGACGATGCCGCAGTTGAATCCCATGGTGTTTACCCTCGAGTGATGTCAGGCCTTCTGGCTGTGCAGGTTTTTCATCGCCCGGTTCCATTCACCGGCGAAGATATCCGGCAGCACGCCGAGGGCAAAGTCGATACTGGCATCCAGTTTTTCCTGTTCGGCGCGTGGCGCTCGACCCAGGACGAAACCGGATACCTTGCTGGCATCGCCTGGGTGGCCGATGCCAAGCCGCAAGCGATGGAAAGTGTTCTGGTTACCGAGCTGCGCGATGATGTCGCGCAGGCCGTTATGACCGCCATGCCCGCCGCCAACTTTCAGTTTGGCAACGCCGGGAGGCAGGTCGAGTTCGTCATGCGCTACCAGAATGGAGTCGACCGCAATGCGATAGAAGCTGGCGAGTGCCGCTACAGCCTGACCGCTGCGGTTCATGTAGGTGGTAGGAATCAGCAGACGAACATCCTGACCCTGATGCGTGAAGCGTCCGGTCAGGCCAAAGAATTTGCGCTCGGGAACGAGGTTGACTCGTTGCGCCGCAGCAATACGCTCAACGAAAAGAGCCCCTGCGTTATGCCGGGTCTGTTCGTATTCTGTGCCAGGGTTTCCCAGGCCAACGATCAGTTTTATGGCGGTCACGACAGGGGCTCTTCCTTGGAGTTGTGGATAACACCGCTTGCGAAAACGGCAGTTGTGGACGAAAAGTGCTCATTTACCATGATGTAAACTCCGCGATCTCGCCCGCTTTGCCTGCTATCGCTCGCGATGTTTCCTGAGCAACTCCGACGTTACCAAGTAAATGAATTACTCGGCAGCGCCTTCTTCTGGTGCTACACGTGGAGCGTGAACGTTGGCAACAGCCAGGTCGTTACCATGCGCCAGTGCGACGAACTCAACGCCTTTAGGCGCGGTCAGGTCGGACAGGTGGATGATGGTACCGATGACGGCCTTGGCCAGGTCAACTTCGATGAACTCAGGCAGGTCTTTAGGCAGGCAGGACACTTCTACTTCAGAAGTAGTGTGCGAGACTTCGCCGCCTTTCTTGACCGGTGCTTCTTCGTTGATGAAGTGAACAGGAACGACTGCAGTCAGTTTCTGACCGGCAACAACGCGAACGAAGTCAGCGTGCAGTACGTGGCCTTTGGCCGGGTGACGTTGCAGAGCCTTGATAACGACGTTCTGCTTGGTGCCACCAACGTTCAGTTCGATAACGTGGCTGAAAGCAGCTTCGTTTTCGAGCAGTTTGGCAACTTCTTTAGCCAGCATGCTGATGGACTCAGGCGCTTTGTCAGCACCGTAGACAACAGCTGGAACCAGGCTTGCGAGACGACGCAGGCGGCGGCTCGCACCTTTCCCCAGGTCGGAACGCAGTTCAGCATTCAGAGTGAAATCATTCATTTTGTTTCTCCAAAATAACCACACTCGCCTGGCGTTTGCGACCAGCGCCAAAGCGATATGGGCAAAAAAGCCCCGCCCTGACCGAATGTCAGGGCGGGGCGCTTTTCGTCGACGAGATGAATGCCAGGTAAAACCCTTAGCGGAACATCGCGCTGATCGATTCTTCGTTGCTGATACGGCGAACCGCTTCAGCGACTACCGGTGCGATATCCAGTTGACGGATACGGCTACAGGCTTGTGCAGCAGCGGACAACGGGATGGTGTTACTGACCACCAGTTCGTCCAGCACGGAATTTTCAATGTTTTCGATCGCCCGACCCGACAGCACAGGGTGTGTGCAGTAGGCAAAGACCTTGGCAGCGCCATGCTCTTTCAGGGCCTTGGCCGCGTGGCACAGAGTACCGGCGGTATCGACCATGTCATCGACCAGAATACAGGTACGCCCTTCGACATCACCGATGATATGCATCACTTCAGAGTGATTGGCTTTCTCGCGGCGTTTGTCGATGATCCCGAGATCGACGCCCAGGGATTTGGCAACAGCACGTGCACGCACGACACCGCCGATATCCGGGGAAACGATCATCAGGTTTTCAAAGCGCTGATCTTCGATGTCATCCACCAGGACAGGGGAGCCGTAGATGTTATCTACCGGAATATCGAAGAAACCTTGTATTTGGTCAGCATGAAGATCAACCGTGAGAACACGATCGATACCCACCACGGTCAGCATGTCAGCAACGACTTTCGCGCTGATTGCAACACGTGCGGAGCGCGGACGGCGATCCTGGCGGGCATAACCAAAGTAAGGAATCACAGCAGTGATTCGGGACGCTGAGGAACGGCGGAAGGCATCAGCCATCACGACGAGTTCCATCAGGTTATCGTTAGTCGGAGCGCAAGTCGGCTGAATAATGAATACGTCTTTACCGCGGACGTTTTCATTGATCTCAGTGCTGATTTCGCCGTCGGAGAATTTACCGACAGAGACATCACCCAATGGGATATGCAGCTGACGTACTACACGCCGAGCCAGATCGGGGTTAGCATTCCCCGTAAAGACCATCATCTTGGACACGCGCAGTACCTGGAGGCTGAGGGTATACCTGGATGAGTATAGAAAATGGCAGGGGCGGCTGGATTCGAACCAACGCATGGCAGGATCAAAACCTGCTGCCTTACCGCTTGGCGACGCCCCTGTATTGAATCAATCTGAGTGCCTGGCACTCAATTCCTTTTTCACAGAATTTGTAGCTTGCGATGCAACATCGAAACGTTGCTTCCTTTTGCTACGAACCCTGTAAGGGTCTCTGTAAGAAGGGCCGAGACTTTATCAGCTTCAGCTTTGTTTGGGAAGGCCCCAAACACACAACTTCCAGTTCCGGTTAATTTTGCTTCGGTAAAATTACCTAGCAAATTCAAAGCGTTACGTACATCTGGATAACGCTTCTCTACAACCGCTCTACAGTCGTTTTGACTGTTTCCCTTGGGAACGGGGCGCACTTTAATGGGAGGCGTGTCACGTGTCAACAGTGGATCTGAAAAAATTTCTGCTGTACTTACAGATACTTGCGGCACAAGCACCAAATACCACGGTTCTTCGGGGTTTACAGGGGTGAGGATTTCTCCGACACCCTCAGCAAATGCGGCACGTCCACGCACGAAAACCGGGACGTCAGCCCCCAGCGTCAGGCCCAGAGCAGCCAGGCGATCTTCATCCCAGCCAAGATTCCACAGATGGTTCAGGCCAAGCAGGGTCGTTGCTGCATCCGAACTGCCGCCACCGATGCCGCCGCCCATGGGCAGGCGTTTTTCCAGCCAGATATCCATGCCCAGTGTGCAACCGGACTGTTTCTGTAATGCCCGGGCAGCCTTGACGATCAGATTGCTGTCGTGAGGAACGCCGGGGACATCGGTTTGCAGGCGGATTTCACCGTCCTCGCGAACGGCGAAGCCGAGTTCGTCGCCGTAGTCGAGAAACTGAAAGATGGTTTCCAGTTGGTGATAGCCGTCAGGACGACGGCCAAGAATGTGCAGCATCAGGTTCAGTTTGGCGGGAGCGGGCAGGGTCAGGCTTGGCGTGCTCATGTTCATTGCCCCAGTTTGCGAGGCTGCCAGTCCTTGATGACTAGCGTGACATCCAGATCCTGGCCATGCAGCTTGATGCGCTCAGGCAGCCAGTAACCGTTCTGTTCGATGTAACTGAGGTATTCCACCTGCCAGTCATCCTGTTCAAGGCTGGCCAGTCGGCTGTCGTCATCCAGTGTCAGGCGGCTCTTGCTGTCGGGGGCGGGAAGGCCGCGCACCCACCAGACGAGATGGGAAACCGGGAGTTTCCAGCCCAACTGGTCTTGCAGAAGGGTTTCCGGCGTTGTCGCTTCGTAGCGGCCCTGGTTGGCCACTTCAAGGCTTACGCCGCCAGGACGACCCGTCAGGCGTGCCGCACCGCGTCCCAAAGGGCCGGAGAGGCGAATGTCGTAATAATCCTGGCGTTGCAGCCAGAACAGGGTGCCGCTGCCGGAATCCCTGGGGGCCCGAATACCGACCTTGCCGTTGATCTGCCAGCCGTCGAGGCTGCTCAGTTGTTGTTTGTGCTCGCGCCATTGCGCTGAGTTGCCCTTGCCCTGAAGGGCTTCTCGGGAGGTCATGCCGGCGCAGCCGGCAAGCAGGGCGATAAGGCTGAATACGATTACATGGCGCAAAAACATAACGTCAAAGATTCTCTGATCCGGTCAGGCGCAGCAGTGTGCCACGCAGAATAGGGCTGTCAGGTTGCTGTTCAAGGGCTTTGCCCCAGACTTTACGGGCTTCACGCTGTTCGCCTTTGGCCCACAGGACTTCGCCCAGGTGAGCGGCAACTTCGTGGTCCGGGAAGCGTTCGAGTGCCATGCGCAGCAGGCGTTCGGCTTCGTCCAGGTTCCCCATGCGGTAATTGACCCAGCCCAGGCTGTCGAGCACGGCCGGGTCATCGGGAGTCAGGCTGTGGGCCTTTTCGATCAGTTCCCTGGCCTCGGCATAGCGGGTCGTACGATCCGAGAGGGTATAACCCAGAGCATTCAGGGCCATGGCGTTTTCCGGCTCGCGTTTGATGATCGCCCGCAGGTCTTTCTCCATCTGCGCCAGATCATTACGCTTTTCCGCCAGCATGGCGCGGGTATAGAGCAGGTTCACATCGTCCGGGTATTGCTTGAGCGCCTGATTCAGTACTTGCCAGCCGCGATCGGGCTGATTGTTGCTGGTCAGGGTTTCGGCTTCGATCAGATACAGCTGGATCGCGTAGTCCGGTTGAGTATCGCGGGCTTCGGCGAGGCGTTTCGAGGCTTCGGCGGCGTTGCCGTTGCTCATCAGAATGTCACTCTGGCGAAGCTGGGCAGACAGGAAGTCACTGCCCGGCCCGACCTGTGCGTATTCGGCAAGAGCGCTTTGCGGATCATTGCGCTCTTCGTGGATGCGGCCCAGGTTCAGGTGAGCGGAGTCGACATGTGCGCCTCGCTCCACCAGCTCTTCCAGATAACCGGCTGCTTCGTCCCACGCCTTGGCTTCCAGGCAGACCAGTGCCAGCGAGAAACGCAGCTCGTCGTCATCGGGATATTGCTGCAGAAGGCTGGAAAACTGCACCTTGGCATCTTCCATGCGGTTCTGTTCGACCAGCATGCGGGCGTAGGTCAGGCGCAGGCGTTTGTCTTCGGGGTATTTCTTGAGGCTTTTTTCCAGGATCGGCAACCCTTCCTTGCCGCGACCCATGCCTTGCAAGAGGCGTGTACGCAGCAGGATTGGCGCGATTTCGCCATCCTTTGGCGGGTTGTCTTCAAGCAGGCGCAGGGATTGCTCGGAGTCACCGTTCTGCTGAAGCAGCAGTGCCTTGCCGAAAATCAGCTGGCCATTGCTCGGGTACTTGCCCAGCAACCGGTCGAAGCTCTTGAGCAGGCCGTTGCGGGTATCAGTGTCGGTTTCCGCTGCGGAGAGCGCCAGAAAGTCGAAATGCGTATCGCCCTGGCCCTGCAGGACCTTCTCCATATACATCATGGAGTCGTCATAGCGTCCGGAGCGTGCCAGCTGAATCGCGGCAGCCCTTTGCGCTTCCAGGTTGGTCGAGTCGTTGCGTGCCCAGATCATGGCGGTATCCAGAGCAGCCTGGTCGGCCCCCAGATACTCGGCTATGCGATAGGCGCGCTCGGAAACGCCCGGGTCCTGGGTCTTGATCGCCTGAGTGACGTAATTATCCAGCGCAATATCGAAACGGTTGCGTTGGCCGGCCAGCTCGGCGCTCAACAGGCTTACCAGGGTTTCCTGAGTGAACGAGCCATAGACCAGCGGCTTTGCTTCAGGCGCGGGAGGAGTGTCTTTCTGTGCAGTCACAGGTTGCTGTGAGACGGGGGCCATGGACTGGCAGCCGCCGAGAAAGACAAGGGCAAGGAACAACGCGGAGGATCTAGTCATATATAAGAAAGGCGGCTTACCTGCGGTTTGGAGCATCATGACACAAGGATGTTGGCAAAACCCACCACCCGTGGAAAAACTACTGCAACAGCGGTTTTGGAGGCGTCGCCGGCCTCAAGAGGGGCCTGCAACGAGCGATTCTAGTGGGACAATAATATGCAGTGGTTGTTCTGAGCTTATTGAAGTAGGACAATTGCTGGCTTCACGTCACCACCAGCGACCCTGAATGGCCTTCCTTGCTCTAGGTATTAACCATAAGACTGCCTCGGTCGACGTTCGCGAGCGCGTTGCATTTACGCCGGAACAGTTGGTCGAGGCCTTGCAGCAGCTTTGTCGTCTTACCAGCAGTCGCGAAGCCGCGATTCTCTCGACGTGTAACCGTAGCGAGTTGTATATCGAGCATGACCAGCTCGCAGCTGACAGCATTCTGGCGTGGTTGGCGGACTATCACCAATTGAGTCTGGATGAATTGCGCGCCAGCGCCTACATACATGAAGACGATGCTGCCGTGCGTCACATGATGCGCGTAGCGTCGGGGCTGGACTCTCTGGTACTCGGAGAGCCGCAGATTCTCGGGCAGATGAAGTCGGCCTATGCGGTTGCCCGTGAGGCCGGAACCGTTGGTCCGTTACTCGGGCGCCTGTTTCAGGCCACGTTCAGTGCGGCCAAGCAGGTTCGTACCGACACGGCCATTGGTGAAAACCCGGTATCGGTCGCATTTGCCGCCGTCAGCCTGGCAAAACAGATTTTCAGCGATTTGCAGCGCAGTCAGGCGTTGCTGATCGGCGCGGGCGAGACCATCACTCTGGTTGCCCGGCACCTGCGTGACCTGGGCGTCAAGCGTATCGTGGTCGCCAACCGGACTCTGGAGCGTGCCAGCATCCTGGCCGCCGAGTTTGGAGCCCATGCGGTACTGCTTTCGGATATCCCGGCAGAACTGGTCAACAGCGATATCGTGATCAGCTCTACAGCCAGCCAGTTGCCGATTCTGGGCAAGGGCGCTGTTGAAAGTGCTTTGAAGCTGCGCAAGCACAAGCCGATTTTTATGGTGGATATCGCTGTTCCGCGCGATATCGAACCTGAAGTCGGTGAGTTGGACGACGTTTACCTGTATAGCGTCGATGATCTGCATGAAGTGGTCGCTGAAAACCTCAAGAGCCGGCAGGGTGCTGCCCTGGCGGCTGAACAACTGGTCAGTATTGGCGCCGACGACTTCATGTCCCGTCTGCGCGAGCTGGCGGCAGTCGATGTGCTGCGTGCCTATCGTCAGCAAAGCGAGCGGCTGCGCGACGAGGAACTGAGCAAGGCGCAGCGTATGCTGGCCAACGGCAGCAATGCAGAAGAAGTATTGATTCACCTGGCCCGTGGCCTGACCAACAAACTGCTGCACGCTCCAAGCGTTCAGCTTAAAAAGCTGTCTGCCGAAGGCCGCGTCGATGCGCTGGCCATGGCTCAGGAACTTTTTGCCCTCGGTGAGGGCTCGACGGATAAACCTTCGCAATGAAAGCTTCACTGCTCAATAAGCTGGATGTGCTCAGCGACCGTTTTGAAGAATTGACCGCGCTGCTTGGCGATGCGGAAGTTATCAGCGACCAGACCAAGTTTCGCGCCTATTCCCGTGAGTACGCGGAAGTAGAGCCTGTCATCGAGGCTTACAGACAACGCATCAAGGTTCTGGCCGATCTGGACGGTGCGCAGGCTCTGCTCAAGGACAGCGACCCGGACATGCGGGAAATGGCGGTCGAAGAAGTCCGTGAAGCCAAACAACAGTTGCTGGAACTTGAGGCGCAGTTGCAACGCATGCTGCTGCCCAAGGACCCGAACGACGGCCGTAACGTGTTTCTGGAAATCCGTGCGGGCACGGGCGGTGACGAGGCGGCGATCTTCTCCGGCGACCTGTTTCGCATGTACTCGCGTTATGCCGAGCGTCGTGGCTGGCGTGTGGAAATCCTGTCGGAAAACGAAGGCGAGCATGGCGGCTATAAAGAAGTCATCGCCAGGGTCGAAGGCGAAAATGTCTACGGCAAGCTGAAATTCGAGTCCGGTGCCCACCGCGTACAGCGTGTGCCCGAGACTGAGTCCCAGGGGCGTATCCATACCTCGGCCTGCACCGTGGCGGTATTGCCCGAGCCTGACGAGCAGCAGGCCATCGAAATCAACCCGGCAGACCTGCGCATCGACACCTATCGCTCTTCCGGTGCCGGTGGGCAGCACGTCAACAAGACCGACTCGGCCATTCGCATTACCCACTTGCCATCGGGTATTGTCGTGGAGTGTCAGGAAGAACGTTCGCAACACAAGAACAGAGCCCGGGCAATGTCCTGGTTGTCTGCCAAACTGAATGATCAGCAGACCAGCGCCGCTGCCAATGCCATCGCCAGCGAGCGCAAGCTTCTGGTGGGGTCGGGTGATCGTTCGGAGCGTATTCGCACCTATAACTTCCCTCAAGGGCGAGTGACGGATCACCGTGTCAATCTGACGTTGTATTCACTGGATGAAGTTCTGGCCGGTGGGGTCGATGCAGTGATAGAGCCGCTACTCGCTGAATATCAGGCTGATCAACTTGCGGCACTGGGTGAGTAAATGACCATCATCGCCAGCTTGTTAAGAAGCGCTGAACTTCCCGACTCACCAACGGCGCGACTGGATGCCGAGTTGCTGCTGGCCGCTGCCCTGGGCAAGCCGCGCAGTTTCCTGCATACCTGGCCCGAGCGCATTGTCAGCACCGAAGCGGCGCTGACTTTTGCGGGTTACCTGCAACGCAGGCGTACCGGTGAGCCCGTGGCTTATATCCTGGGCCAGCAAGGCTTCTGGAAGCTCGACCTGGAAGTCGCGCCCCATACATTGATTCCACGTCCCGAAACCGAAATGCTGGTTGAAGCGGCGCTGGAACTGATCCCGGCTTTTGCCCCCGCTCAGGTTCTGGACCTGGGGACCGGTAGCGGGGCGATTGCCCTGGCGCTGGCCAGTGAGCGTCATCAGTGGAAGGTGACGGCCGTGGACCGTGTGCTTGAAGCCGTCGCTCTGGCAGAACGTAACCGACAGCGCTTGCAACTGGACAACGCCGTGGTGCTTAACAGCCATTGGTTCAGCGCGCTGGATCAGGAGAAGCAGTTCGACCTGATCATCAGTAACCCGCCTTATATCGCTGACGCCGATCCGCATCTGGCTGCCGGTGATGTTCGCTTCGAGCCGAGCAGCGCACTGGTTGCCGGCACCGATGGCCTGGACGACCTGCGAGCCATTATCCAGCAGGCTCCGGCGTATCTGCGCAACGGCGGCTGGTTGTTGCTCGAACATGGCTATGACCAGGGGGCCGAAGTGCGGAACCTGCTCACCGCCAGTGGTTTCGATCGGGTGCAGACCCGGCGTGATCTGGGCGAGCACGAGCGCATTACCTTCGGATGCCTGCTGTGCTGAGTGACCAGGAACTGCTGCGTTACAGTCGGCAGATCTTGCTGCAACACGTCGATATCGATGGGCAGATGCGGCTCAAGAACAGCCGTGCGCTGATCGTCGGTCTTGGTGGCCTTGGTTCGCCAGTGGCGCTGTATCTGGGCGCTGCCGGGGTTGGTGAGTTGCATCTGGCCGATTTCGACAGCGTCGACCTGACCAACCTGCAACGCCAGATCATTCATGACAGCCAGAGTATCGGGCAGGCCAAGGTGGATTCAGCCATGGCACGTCTGACGGCCATCAACCCTGAAGTGAAACTGGTCGCTTATCGTGCCGCTCTGGATGCCGACTCGCTGAGCGCAGCAGTGCAAGGCGTGGATCTGGTACTTGATTGTTCAGATAACTTCTCGACCCGCGAAGCCGTGAATGCGGCCTGCGTCGCAGCAGGCAAGCCCCTGGTCAGCGGCGCTGCGATCCGCCTCGAAGGCCAGTTGTCGGTGTTCGACCCGCGCCGCGCCGAGAGCCCTTGCTATCACTGCCTGTACGGTCACGGCAGCGAAGCCGAACTGACTTGCAGTGAAGCTGGCGTCGTCGGTCCTCTGGTGGGCCTGGTCGGCAGCCTGCAAGCCCTGGAAGCCTTGAAGCTGCTGGCGGGTTTTGGCGAGCCTCTGGTCGGCCGCCTGTTGTTGATTGATGCCCTGACCACTCGTTTCCGGGAGCTGAAGGTCAAGCGTGATCCGGCATGTGGTGTGTGTGGCGCTGCCAGAGGCAAGCATGACTGACGCTCGCCCGCCTTATAGCCGTAGCGCGCCGGTCGGGGTATTCGACTCTGGAGTGGGCGGGCTTTCGGTACTCACCGAGATTCGCCAGCTTCTGCCCAACGAGTCACTGCTGTATGTCGCGGACGGCGGTCATATTCCCTACGGCGAAAAGAGCCCGGAATTCATCATTCAGCGCTGCCTCACGATTGCCGGTTTCTTCCGTGAGCAAGGTGCCAAGGCGCTGGTGCTGGCCTGCAACACCGCGACAGTGGCAGGCGTTGCGCAGATACGTCAGCGCTACCCCGACTGGTCCATCGTTGGTATGGAGCCTGCGGTCAAACCGGCCGCTGCCGCGACTCGCAGTGGTGTAGTGGGAGTTCTGGCGACAACTGGCACTCTGCAAAGCGCCAAGTTCGCCGCTTTGCTCGACCGATTCGCCAACGATGTGCGGGTCGTTACTCAACCCTGCCCGGGATTGGTGGAGTTGATCGAAACCGGTGATCTCCTCAGCCCGACCATTCGCCAATTGCTCTGGACTTATGTCGAGCCACTGCTGCTTGAAGGCTGCGACACCATCATTCTAGGCTGTACTCACTACCCGTTTCTCAAGCCGCTGCTGCGCCAGATGATTCCCGATTCCATCAGCCTGATCGACACTGGCGCCGCTGTAGCCCGGCAGCTTCAGCGTCTTTTGGCACAAGCCGACCTCCTTGCCACGACTCCCGGGTGCGAAACGTCCTACTGGACGAGTGGTAATCCAAATGATTTCAAAAAAATTCTGCCAGCTCTATGGCAAAGCGCTGGCAGTGTGCGAAGCTTAGGTTTGTAAAAAAATCGTGAAAAAAGCTTTTGGGGGCTGAACCAACGCTTTGCTGCTGCTTTCTATAGTGCGTCTGCCAAGTTTCCAGCACTTTCTAACAACTACCATATGAAATGGATGTTTCTTATGAAGCGACTCTTTTGTTCGGCCGTGGTATCGGCTGTTCTCGCAGGGCAAAGCTCTCTGGCACAAGCCGATGGCGTTGAGTTTTCGGTAGGTCATACCAGCCAGTCGACGATGACCTATCGTCTGGGCGTGCAGTTCGATTGGGATAAAAGCTGGTTGAAAAGCGATATAGGTCGCCTGACCGGTTATTGGGATGGCGCCTACACGTATTGGGATGGAGACAAGCGCTCCAGCAATAACAGCCTGTCGTTTTCGCCAGTGTTGGTTTACGAGTTTTCAGGACAGAGTGTGAAGCCTTACATCGAGGCGGGGATTGGTGTTTCGGTTTTCTCCAATACTCAAGTTGAAGACAACAAGCTGGGCTCGGCTTTCAACTTCGAAGACCGCATCGGTTTTGGTCTGCGCTTTGCGGGCGGGCATGAAATCGGCATTCGCGCCACTCACTATTCCAACGCTGGCATCAAACAGCCGAACGACGGGATAGAAAGCTACGCTCTGCATTACAAGATGCCGTTCTGATAGTGAACGACCAGGCGGGGGAGAATTTATTCGCGACAGGCCGCTACATTCGATACCTATCCATCGTTTGCCATGCCGTCTCGCGAATGAATTCGCTCCTACCCGCCGCCCTCAGAGATAAGCCGTCGCAATTCCCTGCCGTTCGTTCATGCACTCTTCTGCACCTGCCTCAAACTCTCGGCATATAAGCGGGCGTTTTTCGTAGATGGTACACATCATGGTGTTGCGATCCAGCGCCGCGCACCAGCCGTCCTCCAGGCGCAGCATGACTTCGCCGCCCCACTCATCGGTATCGATATAGCGCTCGGGCACGCCTGTGTCGGTGATGAGCATGACTTCCAGCTGGCAGCAGCAGGCCGCACAGGTCGAGCAAGTGACTGCCGGCTCGCTTGGAATCGGTGTCAGAGTGATGAGCGCGGATTTCAGTGGGGGGCTCCGGTGGGTCTGTTGATAAGTGGATGGGTAGCCAGTCGCTGAAGCAAGGGAAAGATGACGGCCCAGACCGCGCCCAGTATCAAGAGACTTGGCCACAAACCCAGTGGAAGCTGGGCTTGCGCCAGTTGCGAGCCTGCATAGTACGACATCGGGCCGCCAATTGCGCCGAGCAGGCTGGCTCGCCACCAAGGGGTGGCGGTCCAGGCCAGGCAGTGATTGAGCGTGGTTGCCAGGACTGCCCAGAGTAATACCAGCCACAAGGGAATCAGTGGGCCATCGGTGCCGAAGTCCAATACCCCCAGATTCATCAATGCACTGTCGAGCAGCGTGCCCAATACGGTTACGGCCAACAGCAATCGGCCCTCGCTCGTCCAGGAACTTGTCCACAGCAGATGTATTGCCAGCACACCGGCTGCAATCAGCAGCCAGTAGCTGTTGCCGCCCAGCACGCAGGCGAACCAGCCGATCTGGAACAACAGCGCATTGGCGACGGTTTTAAGCATCGAAGAGCCCAAGCACCGGTGCGCGCAAGGCCTCGGGTTTGGCCAGCAGCAACTGCGCGGTGCCGATGGTCCGCTCTAGAAAGCCGCCCTCGCAATAGCACAGATAGAATTCCCACAGGCGCAGGAAGTATTCGTCGTAACCCAGGTCCAGCAAGGCGCTGTGGGCCTGCTTGAAGTTGTCGTGCCACATGCGCAGGGTGCGGGCGTAATGCAGGCCGAAATCCTCCATGTGCAGCAGGTTCATGTCGGTGTCACCGCCGACGATTTCCAGCATCTTCTGGACCGACGGCAAGGCGCCGCCGGGGAAGATGTAGCGCTGGATGAAGTCCACACTGCTCTTGGCCTGTTCATAACGCTGCTCGCGAATCGTGATGGCCTGCAAGAGCATCAGCCCGTTGCTCTTGAGCAGGTGCGAACACTGTTTGAAATAGGTCGGCAGAAACCTGTGGCCCACGGCCTCGATCATTTCGATGGACACCAGCTTGTCGTACTGGCCGGTAAGGTCGCGATAGTCCTTGAGCAGCAGCGTGACGCGATCCTGCAAGCCCAGTTGTGCCAGGCGCTGTTCGGTGTAGGCGAACTGCTCTTTCGAGAGTGTCGTGGTCGTGACTCGGCAGCCGTAATGCTGTGCGGCATAGATCGCCATGCTGCCCCAGCCCGTGCCGATTTCCAGCAGATGGTCTTCGGGCTTGAGGGCCAGTTTCTGGCAGATACGCTCCAGCTTGTTCAACTGGGCCTTTTCGAGGGTATCGTTCTCGCTCAGAAACTGTGCTGCGGAATACATCATCGTCGGGTCGAGAAACTGCTCGAACAACTGGTTACCCAGGTCGTAATGAGCGGCGATGTTTTTCTGCGAGCCCTTGCGCGTATTGCGGTTGAGCCAGTGCAGGCCCTGAATCATAGGGCGTGTCAGGCGCGCAATGCCGCCCTCCATGGCATCGAGCACTTCAAGATTGCTGACGAACACCCGAACCACTGCCGTCAGGTCCGGCGTGCTCCAGTAGCCATGGATAAAGGCTTCGCCCGCACCAATGGAACCGTTGCTGGCAACCATGCCCCAGACCGCGGAATCGCGGATATGGATTTCCCCCTGGATCAGCGCTCCGGCCTTGCCGAAGACATGGCGTTCAGGGCCGTCGTTGACCACCAACTGGCCGTTGCGCAATTTGCTCAGTTGGCGCAACACGCCCCGGCGCAGAAAACTGGCTGTCAGGTTGTGGGCACCCAGATTGGCAGAAAAACCACTACTACTGATGTTTTTCATCACGTCGATCCTTGGGTTGCGGCGTGCCTGTACGGTATTCACCGTCAGCAGTCTGATGATTGAAAATCGGGATGCGCTTGAGAAACAGGCGTATGGCCTGCCAATAGATCGCAAGGCAGGTCTTGGCAGTCATCCATGGATAGGCAAGCAGATAGCGATGCAGTGTCTGACGATTGAGCTTCTGCCGACTCAGGTTGAGCGTGGCGTCGAACACTTTCAGCTCGCCTTGCCAGTCGGCCATATGCACACCGATTCTCTCGGCGGGCTGGCTGAAACTCATGCGGTATTCGAGATCACGGGGCAGAAAGGGCGACACATGAAACGCCTTGGCCACGGCAAAGTGCTGATGACCTTCGCCATTGGCAGGCAGGACATAGTGATACCGCTCGCCCCAGGGCGTATTGGTGACTTCGCACAGGATGGCGGCCAGTGCTCCGTCGATTTCATGGCAGTAGAAAAAACTCACCGGGTTGAAAGACAGGCCCCAGCTGCGAGCCTGGGTCAGCAGGCAGACCCGGCCCAGCGGCATATGCCCCAGCGCTATTGCGACTCGCTCGCGTACCGCTTCGATCAGGGGTACGCCGCGTCCGGTCAGTTCCGGCAAATAATCATGTTCTCTGAATGAAAACGGTGAAAAGCGTCTGTCTCCGGCCAGCGGTGACAGGTTGAGTACGGCGTCCTGCTCGTCCAGATCCAGATAGAGCAGGCCGATTCGATAGTTGAATTCGTGGGCTCTGGGCGCAAAACGCCGATGAGTGATCCAGCCGCTGTAAAGGGCGCTGTTCACAGCGCTTCCCCAAAGGCCTGGGCCACGCGCAGGCCGCTGACCACGCCGTCTTCATGGAAACCGTTGGCCCAATAGGCGCCGCAGTACCAGGTGTTTTCAACGCCGTTGATTTCCTGCCAGCGCTCCTGGGCTGCAATGGCATCCAGGCTGTATTGCGGATGGGCGTAGCGATAGCGGCCGAGGATTTTATCCGGGTCGATGGCGCTGGTCTGATTCAGGCTGACGCAGAACGTGGTGTCGCTTTCGATCCCTTGCAGGATGTTCATGTCGTAGGTGACGGCGGCCAGTTGCTGCTCTCCGCCACCAAGGCGGTAGTTCCAGCTGGCCCAGGCCAGTGAGCGTTTGGGCAGCAGTCGTGTGTCGGTGTGCAGAACCACGTCATTTTCGGCATAACGCAGAGCGCCGAGAATGTCCCGTTCGTGCTGTGAGGGCTGGGCCAGCAGTTGCAAGGCCTGATCGCTGTGGCAGGCGAAGATCACTTTATCGAAGCGCTCACTGCCTGCCGCGCTGTGCAGGGTGACGCCCTCGCTGTCACGCTCTACCCGATGCACAGGGCATGACAGGCGAATGCGGTCTTTGAACGAAGCCGTCAGCGGTTCGATATAACTTCTGGAGCCACCTTCAATCACACACCACTGGGGACGGTGAGTGACAGAAAGCAGCCCGTGATTCTTGAAGAAGCGCACGAAGAATTGCAGAGGGAAACCCAGCATGTCCGCCAGTGACATCGACCAGATTGCCGCGCCCATGGGCACGATGTAATGGTCGATGAAGCGCTGGCCGTAACGGCCGTTTTTCAGGTATTCGCCAAGCGTCGTGTCGGCCGCGATGCGCTGGTTTTCCAGGTCGGCCACGGACTGGCGATTGAAGCGCAGAATATCGCTCAGCATGCCCCAGAACTTTGGCGACAACAGATTGCTGCGCTGGGCGAACAGGCTGTTGAGGTTATTGCCGTTGTATTCGACGCCGCTGCGCGGGTCATGCACCGAAAAGCTCATTTCGGCCGGCTTGAATGCCACGCCCAGCCGGCCTAGCAATTTGATGAAGTTCGGGTAGGTCCAGTCATTGAAGACGATAAAGCCGGTATCGATCGCATAGGCACGGCCAGCGACCTGCACATCCACGGTATGCGTGTGGCCGCCGATCCAGTCCGACGCCTCGAACACCGTGATGTCATGGGAGCGATTGAGCACGTAGGCGCTGGTCAGGCCTGAGATACCGCTGCCAATGATGGCGATCTTCATTGAGCGTCCTTATTCGAGGTCGGGGGGCGTGCCATGTGTTTGCAAAGGGCGAATCTTGCCCGGGCTGGCAACATGGCCAGCAAGCGCAGGCTGAAAATGAAAGGGCCGGGGAAGGCGATTTCCAGTGGGCGTTTGGGGCTGTTCAGTCTTTTGGCGATGTAGTGTGCTGCCTTGTCGACAGGCCAGCGCATGGGCATCGGAAAATCGTTTTTTTCAGTCAGCGGCGTTTCGACGAAACCCGGGCTGATCACGGTGACGTCAATGTTTTCGCTGGCCAGGTCCAGGCGCAGTGATTCGAACATGTAGCGCAGGCCGGCCTTCGAGGCGCCGTAGGCTTCGGCTCGGGGCAGCGGCAGGTAAGTCACCGCGCTGGCGACGCCAGCCAGATGTGGTTTTGTACCTTTGCGCAACAAGGGCAGTGCTTCCTGGATGCAGAAGCTGCTGGCCAGAAGGTTGGTGCGAATCACCCGCTCCACCAGTGCTGCATCGAAGCTTTGTGCGTCAATGTACTCACAGGTCCCGGCATTGAGGATGGCCGTGTCCAGTGCTCCCCATTCCTGTTCGATACGATCGCCCATGTGCCTGACTTGCTCGCCATCGGTGATATCGCCGGTTACCAGCAGGACCTGGCCGGGGTAACGCTGCGACAAGTCCTGCAAGGGCTCAAGGGTTCTGGCGGTCAAGGCCAACTGGTTTCCTGAGTCGAGCAGCTCTTTTGCCAGTGCCAGACCAATACCGCTGCTTGCACCCGTCAGCCAGATGCGACGTGCGTACGAAGTCTTCATGCCAACCTCTTTTTCAGCCAGGCAATCAAGCCTCCCATGATGGGGAGGTGTTCATAGAGCAATGCACCGGCGTCGAAGTAGTCTCTATGCCGGTAAACCTTTTCGTGCCAATGCAGGTGCGAACAACCTTCGACTTTGATAAGCCGTCCCCTGTTCAGGCGTGGGTGTGAATAACTCATGGTCCAGGTCAGATAGCCTTCACCGGGCCTGACTTCATCGAAGTGATGGAAGTCGAAATGCAGCGCGCTGACATTGCTGTAAAGCTGAGCGAAGTAATCCTGCATGGCCGCCAGACCCTGGATATGGTGCATCGGGTCTGTGAATGACACGTTGTCGCTATAGAGCCCGGCCACTCGCTCAAGGTTGTCCTTGTTCAGCGTTGCGAAGTCATGGGCGAAGCGTTGCAGGAATTCACTCATGGAGCGGGCCCGCTGCTGGCTGGCGATGGGGCAGGGCCTTGAAGGCGGCCAGCGCCCGTGCGCGGCTTTTGCTCAGGTCGACAATCTGTTCGGGATAGTCTTTTACGCCGAACAGGCCACCGACGAGGGACGGGTCATGCACTTCTTTCTTGTTGAGGCTGGCCAGTTCCGGCAGCCAATGCTTGATGAAGCGCCCTTCGGGATCGAATTTTTCCGATTGCGACAAAGGGTTGAAGATACGGAAGTAGGGTGCCGAGTCTGTGCCAGTGGACGAACTCCACTGCCATCCGCCGTTATTGGCCGCCAGGTCACCATCGATAAGGTGACGCATGAAAAAGCGCTCGCCTTCACGCCAGTCGATCAACAGGTTCTTGGTCAGGAACATCGCAACGACCATCCTTAGTCGGTTATGCATCCAGCCGGTTTCCAGTAACTGGCGCATGGCTGCATCAATGATGGGCAATCCGGTGCGGGCTTCCTGCCACGCGGCCAGTTCGGTTGGAGCGTTACGCCATTTGACGGCTTCGGTTTCCGGGCGGAATGCGCGATGGCGTGAAACGCGAGGGTAGCCTACAAGAATGTGTTTGTAGAACTCCCGCCACAGCAACTCGTTGATCCAGGTCACGATCCCGGTATTACCGGTTTCAAATTCCCCGTTATTGCTCATCAGGGCTGCATGCAGGCATTGGCGTGGAGAAACCACGCCGGCTGCCAGATAGGCCGACAACTGGCTGGTGCCAGGTTTTGCCGGGAAATCGCGTTCGCTCTGGTAGTAGCGGATCTGATCGTCGCTGAAGGCAGCCAGGCGTCTGAGCGCTTCGTTTTCACCGGCAGGCCAGAGTTCTCGCAGCGTTTTGGAGGGCGTTGTAAAGCCTTCGACCTGATCAGGTACCGCATCGCTTTTGATCGATAACGGTTGCTGGGCCTTCGGTGCGCGAATGAGGTGTGGCATCGCTTCGTGCAGGCGGGCGTAGCAGACCTTGCGGAACTGGCTGTAAACCTGAAAGTAGCCGCCGGTCCTGGTCAGGATGCTGCCAGGCTTGAACAGCAGTTGATCCAGATAGCTGCTGAAATGAACACCGGCGTTTTCCAGTGCATGGCGTACGGCCTGATCGCGTTTGCCTTCATTGATGCCGTACTCCTCATTCGCATGTACGCCTTCGACGCCATGCTCGGCGCAGAGCTGCAACAACACTTCAGGGGCTTTGTCCCAGGTATCTGCATCACGAATCAGTAGAGGGACATTCAGATCGCCCAAGGCTTTTTCCAGCTCGACCAGATTGCGTAGCCAGAAATCGACCTTGCAGGCTGCGTCGTCATGGTTCTGCCATTGAGTCGGGCTGATCAGATACACAGCCAGCGCAGGACCCTGCTCCATGGCAGCGGCCAGGGCGGTATTGTCGTGAACGCGCAAATCGCTACGCAGCCAAAACAGTTGCATGTGAAATCCTTTAAATGAGTCCGAGCCTGTTCAATTCGATCTGTGCGCTGAGCGGGTCCTGAGCAAGGGTCAATCCTGTGACCTCGTTCGCACATACGAGCAAATCGGCGTTATGGATCTGTACCGTTGGTCCGCTCAACACGATCGGGCAGGAAATATTGCTCAGTAGCCTTGGCAGTTGAGTCGGGTTCAGCGATTTGCTGGAGTAGAGCAGGACGCCGCGTGGTTGCAGGTATTCGGTGGCCAGTGCCAGCTCACCGTTTGGCAGCGGCCAGTCGAATACTTCCACGGGGCAGTCGGCGCTGCTGACCAGCCAGGCCACGAGCCATAGATGCGGCTCAAGCGGCAGGTCGGACTGATTCACCAGCAGCAACGGCTTGCCGTTGAGTTGCCGGTTGTTGTGGTAGATACGTGCGCCAAGCTTGCTGCGTAGCCACGAATAAAAGAACACACGCTCCATCTGCGCGCCGAACTTGCCCTGCCAGCGCTTCTCCAGCTCGGCCAGCAGCGGCAGCAACAATTGCTCACACAAGGTTCGTGGCGGATACAGCGACATGGCCTGATTGAAAACATCGTCGACCCGGCGTTCGGCCAGTTCACCGATGGCCTGCAACAGCGTCTGGTGCAGGGCATCCCAATCATTGCCGGGCGTGAAGCTTTCCGGCTGTTGTTCATCGATCAAGGCTTTGACCTGACTGACGGATACACCGCGATTGAGCCAGGTCAGAATCGTCATCACCCGCTGTACATGCTCGTGGGTATACAGGCGATGTCCCTTGGCAGTGCGGTGGGGCACGATCAACCCGTAGCGTCGTTCCCAGGCCCGCAACGTGACGGCGTTGACCCCGGTCTGACGTGCAACTTCACGGATCGGCAGCCAGTTGTCTGGCTCATGCGCCTCTTGGTTTGTATCGTTCATGGTTCAGATCGCATTACGCAGGCTCAGTTTTTCCGGATGCGGCTGCATGTAAACCTGCAGCGCAATATACGGATCAGGATGTTGGCGGAAGTGGTGCTTGAGCAGGGTCAGCGGCACGATCAAGGGCACGACGCCTTGATGGTATTGAGTGATCAATTGCTGGATTTCCTGCTTGTCCTCAGTGTCGAGGTGGTGTTTGAGGTAGCCACTGAGGTGTTGGAGGACGTTGGTGTGGGTGCGGCGGGTGGCGCATTTTTTAAGTGCCGCCATCAACTGGCTGAAATAGCGCGGTGCAATCTCGTTCGGATCGCTACGGCCCATGCTGCCCAGCATGTTGCCCAGCACTTTGTACTGCTCGGGATTGCTGGCCATGAGCTGATATTTGTAGCGCGAATGAAATTGGCTCAAGGCGCGACGTGTCACGCCCTCTTTGAGCAGTTGCTGCCAGGCCGCGTAGGCGAATACCCGCGTGACGAAGTTTTCCAGTAACACGGCGTCGTTGAGTCTGCCGTCTTCTTCTACAGGCAGGTCGGGGTGTCTGGCGCAGAAGGCCTGGGCATAGATACCGCGTCCACCGCCATCGACGGGCGCGCCGTTTTCTCGATAGACCTTGACCCGCTCCAGGCCGCAGGACGGTGATTTCTGCATGAAAATGTAGCCACAGATATCGCCCAGCTCGGTCGCCATGTGCAGCCCGTAATCAGCCAGCGCCGTGGTGACATTCAGGTCGCTGTTGACCGTGCCGACGGCCTGGGGATTTTCGGGGTCGCCCACCAACCGGATCGGTTCACGGGGAATCCCCATGCCGATGGCGACTTCAGGGCAGGCCGCAACGAAATCGAAATACTCGCTCAGCGCCCGCGTACAAAGACGAGATTCTTTATGACCGCCATTGAAACGAACCTCAGCGCCCAGCAGGCAGGCACTGATACCCAGTTTTGGCTTATCGATCACAGGCGCTGACATCACAAACCTCTACGCAAGACTTATACAGACCAAGAAGTCTGTACAACTTGTGTCATCATAGGTTTGTAGCTGTACAAGTCAAATTCTTTGTACAAGAATTTACAGGCGGCGCTTATTCACAAGGCAGACGCAGGCTCATTTCCAGCCCATGCGCCACACTTGCGCATTCTGTAGCGTCTGCCATGGCAATCGCTCGCTGCGGTGAGTCATCACGGCTTGCAGTTCTATCTCCAGCACCGTGCCTTCCTCATCCTTGAACAGCTCGGTCACCAGAAAGTGCTTTTCGCGGTTGAGCGGGACTGCTGCGGTCCATTTCGACAGCAGCAGCTTGCGGGGATTGATGGTATTCACTTGAGGTGTTCAAGCAGGCGGCGTGCGGCTTCCTGGCCGCTGAGCCATGCGCCTTCGACACGACCGGACAAGCACCAGTCGCCACAGACATAAATGCCCAGGTCAGCATCGGAGAGTGCGCCCCATTCATGCGAGCCGGCAGGTCGTGCATAGAGCCAGCGGTGCGCCTGGCTGAATACCGGAGCTGGCATCGGGCAGTTGATCAGTTCGGCGAATGCGCCATGCAGATGCTCGATGACTTCCTCTTTGGGCATGTCCAGATGTTGTCTGCTCCAGTTGCTGGTGGCATGCAGAACCCAGGTGTCGAGCGTGTCGTCACGTTGGGGTTTACTGCGATTGCGGGCCAGCCAGTCGAGGGGGCTGTCTTGTACGAAACAGCCTTGCATCGGAGTTTGCAGGGGAGTTGCGAAAGCCAGGGCCACGGCCCAGGTCGGGTCCATTTTCACGCCGGTGACCACGCTTGCCAGTTTCGGTGCCGCCGCCAGCAGTGTCGTTGCCTGAGGCGCTGGCAGGGCGATGACCACATGGCTGAAAGGACCGTGGCTGTTGCCTTCGGCATCTTGCAGGTTCCAGTGATGTTCGCCGCGAAAGACTTCGGTGATGCGGCACGAGAATGTCACGGGCAGATCGCTCAGCATGGCGCGGGTAATGGCGCTCATGCCTGGCGTGCCGACCCAGCGCACCTGTTCGTCCGGCGACGGGCTGAGCCTGCCACCATGGAAGTTGTAGAGCGAGGGAGTCCATTCGGCCACATAGCCCTTGGCTTGCCACTGATTGACGGCTGCTACGAAGCGGCGATCACGGGCGGTGAAATACTGCGCGCCCATGTCCAGAGAACCTGCCTCACTTCGCTTGCTGGACATTCTTCCGCCGCTGCCGCGGCTTTTATCGAAAAGATGTACGTCATGCCCGGCAGATTTGAGTGCCTGGGCAGCAGAGAGTCCGGCGATACCGGTACCGATGATTGCGATAGGTACAGTCATAGGGGCCTCGTTACCTTGTCTGCACAGACTACGCCGTAGTTAAAACCTGTACAATCTCCGTTTTTGGTATAACTTGCAGTCGTTCTCGATTTTACTGCCTGGTCAACTGCAACCTGTTCGGTCAAAGACGGTCAGTCTGTTGCTTGTAGACAATGGGCCAACTGCCCGGGGTGGGCAGTAAAGCTCCAATTCATTCAGGTGTGGCCTATTGTTCAGCAAAAGGTTTTGCTTTTGTGGATAAGCCAGACCTATAAAAAATAGACTACTCAATTGCCCCGAACGCCACGCGAGGTAACCTGCCATGCACATATTGCTGACCGGCGGTACTGGTTTGATAGGACGAGCGCTCTGTCGATTCTGGTCTGCGCAAGGCCATCAGTTGACAGTCTGGAGCCGCCGACCCGCTCAAGTGCCTGAACTCTGTGGGCCGTCGGTGCGTGGGATTGCCCGTCTGGATGAGTTGGGTGAGCAATCGATCGATGCCGTCATCAACCTCGCGGGTGCTCCGATAGCTGACCGTCCCTGGACTCGCAAGCGCAGGTTGCTGCTGTGGAGCAGTCGCATTGGTCTTACCGAGCAACTGCTGGCCTGGCTGGAGGGACGGCAGCAAAAGCCCGAGGTGATGATTTCCGGTTCCGCGGTCGGCTGGTATGGCGATGCGGGTGAGCATGAACTGGATGAAACCTCCCGGCCAGCCAAGGAAGACTTCGCCAGCCAGTTATGCACCGCCTGGGAAGAAACCGCTCAACATGCAGAGGCCCTGGGCATTCGAGTGGTTCTGGTGCGTACCGGTCTGGTGGTGTCCGAGCAGGGCGGTTTCGTGAAGCGCCTGCTGCTGCCCTTCAAGCTCGGCCTGGGTGGCCCGATAGGCAATGGTCGGCAATGGATGCCCTGGATTCATATCGACGATCAAATCGCGGCGATTGATTTTCTGTTGAACCGCAGTGATGCCCGAGGTCCTTATAATCTCTGCGCGCCAACGCCGGTGCGTAATCGCGAATTTGCCAAGACCCTGGCGGGCGTCCTTCACCGGCCAGCCTTCATGCCTTTGCCGGGGTTTGCGTTGCGTGTGGCGCTGGGTGAGCTGTCTGTTTTGCTGCTGGGTGGTCAACGAGCCCGGCCAGCCCGTTTGCTGGAGGCGGGTTTTACCTTCCGGTTTACTGATCTGCGCGCCGCCCTGAGTGAATTTTCGGGCCGCCATTGAAATAGGATTTTGCATGACCGATCACGCGCTGTTGCTGGTCAATCTGGGTTCGCCTGCTTCTACAGCAGTGCCGGACGTACGCCGGTATCTCAACCAGTTCCTGATGGACCCTTACGTCATCGACCTGCCGTGGCCGGTTCGCAGGCTGCTGGTTTCGCTGATCCTGATCAAGCGCCCGGAGCAGTCTGCCCATGCCTATGCGTCCATCTGGTGGGATGACGGTTCGCCGCTGGTAGTGCTGAGCAAGCGCTTGCAGGAGGCCATGAAAAAGGAGTGGACGCAGGGGCCGGTTGAACTGGCGATGCGTTATGGCGAGCCCTCCATCGAAACGGTACTGACGCGCCTGGCAGGGCAGGGCATCAAGAAGGTGACTCTGGCCCCGCTTTATCCACAGTTTGCGGATAGCACCGTCACGACCGTGATCGAAGAAGCCAAGCGTGTGGTGCGGGCCAAATCGCTCGCAATGGAGTTCTCGCTGCTGAAACCTTTCTACGATCAGGACGAGTACCTCGATGCCCTGGTGGAAAACGTTCGTCCGCACTTGCAGCAGCCCCACGATCACCTGCTGCTGAGTTTTCACGGCCTGCCGGAAAGGCACCTGACCAAGCTCGACCCTACCGGCAACCACTGTTTCAAGAATGAAAACTGCTGCATGACCGCGCCGCCGGAAGTGGTCGCCACCTGCTATCGCGCACAATGCCTGCGCTCAGCTGCGGCCTTTGCACAGCGCATGGGCATTCCTGACGGTAAATGGTCGGTGTCGTTCCAGTCGCGTCTTGGGCGTGCCAAGTGGATTGAACCCTACACCGAAGCGCGCCTTGATGAGCTGGCAGCTCAGGGCGTGAAAAAGTTGCTGGTGATGTGCCCGGCATTCGTGGCCGACTGCATCGAGACACTGGAAGAGATCGGTGATCGCGGAGCGGAGCAATTCAAGGAGGCGGGCGGTGAAGAGCTGGTGCTGGTGCCCTGCCTGAATGACGACCCGAACTGGGCCAGGGCCTTGAACCGGATGTGTGAAAAAGCACCCTTGATGTCGTAGGAGCGAATCGGGCGGCGCTCCGCTCATTCGCGAATGAATTCGCTCCTACGCGGGTTATGGTTATGGCAGTTGCTTGTTCTTCCAGCTGTCATTGCCCGGCAGGATCAGGTTCAGGGCGATGGCAGTAATGGCGCACAGGGCGATGCCCTTGAGGCCGAAGTCATCGGGGCCGTTGCCGGTTCCGATCAGCACTCCGCCAATACCGAACACCAGGGTCACCGAGACGATCACCAGATTACGCGCCTCGGACAGATCGACCTTGTGTCGAATCAGGGTGTTCATCCCCACCGCAGCAATCGAACCGAACAGCAGGCACAGAATCCCGCCCATGACCGGCACCGGAATGCTTTGCAGCAGTGCGCCGAACTTGCCGATAAAGGCCAGGGCGATGGCAAAGATCGAGGCCCAGGTCATGATGGCCGGGTTGTAGTTCTTGGTCAGCATCACCGCGCCAGTCACTTCGGCATAAGTGGTGTTGGGCGGGCCACCGAACAGGCCGGCTGCTGTCGTGGCGATCCCGTCGCCAAACAGGGTGCGATGCAGGCCAGGTTTTTTCAGGTAGTCGCGTCCGGTCACGCTGCCCACCGCGATCACACCGCCGATATGTTCGATGGCCGGAGCCAGTGCCACCGGGACAATGAACAGGATGGCCTGCCAGTTGAACTCCGGTGCGGTGAAGTGCGGCAGTGCCAGCCAGGGCGCGGCGGCAATCTTCGCGGTATCCACCACGCCAAAGTAGAACGACAGCGCAAAGCCCACCAGTACGCCGGAAATGATCGGCACCAGACGGAAAATACCTTTGCCGAACACCGCCACGATCAGTGTGGTCAGCAAGGCTGGCATCGAAATCAGCATGGCGGTCTTGTAGGGGATCAGCTCGGCACCGTCACCCGATTTGCCCATCGCCATGTTGGCGGCAATGGGGGCCATGGCCAGGCCGATAGAGATGATCACCGGGCCGATAACCACCGGTGGCAGCAGGCGGTCAATGAATCCTGTGCCTTTGATTTTCACGGCCAGGCCCAGGAAGGTGTAGACAAAACCTGCCGCCATCACGCCACCCATGGTCGCAGCCAGGCCGAACTGGCCTTTGGCGAGAATGATCGGAGTGATGAAGGCAAAGCTCGATGCCAGGAATACCGGCACCTGACGACCTGTCACCATCTGGAACAGCAGCGTGCCCAGGCCAGCAGTGAACAGCGCCACGTTGGGATCGAGCCCGGTAATGAGTGGCATCAGCACCAGGGCGCCAAAGGCCACGAACAGCATTTGTGCGCCGGAAAGAACCGTACGCCACAGTGGATCGTTGAATTCGGACTGCTTCATCGAATTATGCGTCCTTTTGCTTGGTGCCGAAAATCTTGTCACCGGCATCACCCAGGCCAGGAATGATGTAGCCGTGTTCGTTCAGACGTTGATCGATGGATGCGGTGTAGATAATCACGTCCGGGTGAGCCTTCTCCACCGCCGCGATGCCTTCGGGGGCCGCCACCAGAACCATGGCGCGGATTTCCTTGCAACCGGCTTTCTTGAGCAGGTCGATGGTAGCGATCATCGAACCGCCTGTCGCCAGCATCGGGTCGATGATCATCGCCAGACGCTCGTCGATTTCCGGAACCAGCTTTTCCAGATAGGTGTGGGCTTCCAGTGTTTCTTCATTGCGGGCCAGGCCTACGGCGCTGACTTTTGCGCCCGGAATCAGGCTCAGCACGCCGTCGAGCATGCCGATGCCGGCACGCAGGATCGGCACGACGGTGATTTTCTTGCCCGCGATCTTCTCGACCTGAACGGTGCCGCACCAGCCTTCGATGTCGTAGCTTTCCAGCGGCAGGTCTGCGGTGGCTTCATAGGTAAGCAGTGCGCCGACTTCCTGTGCCAGCTCACGGAAATTCTTGGTGCTGATATCTGCGCGGCGCATCAGACCGAGCTTGTGGCGGATCAGCGGATGACGGATTTCACGAATGGGCATAAGAAAAGGCTCCAGCAGGGGGCAAAAAAACGGCCTAGATTAATCTATTCAGCTGTGACTGTCTTACAGCGCATGCAGTATCGTCACGCAAGGTGTGAATCCTTGCCTTCGGGCGGTACTCGCAACGTTAGTCCATAATCGCTTGCCCTGAATGGACGGGATGCGTACCTTTGCCCGCTTTTCTTAAACTGCCCATCTGGAGAGCTTTATGTCCGCTGATCTCGAGCATATCCGTCAAATCATGCGCGAGGCCGATTGCCTCTACACCGAGGCTGAAGTCGATGCTGCCATCGCTCGCGTCGGAGCGCAGATCAACGCTGAACTGGCCGACCGCAACCCTGTTGTATTCTGTGTGATGAATGGCGGCCTGATCTTCTCGGGCAAACTGCTGACGCATCTGAACTTCCCGCTGGAAGCCTCTTACCTGCACGCGACCCGCTATCGCAACGAAACCACTGGCGGCGACCTGTTCTGGAAAGCCAAGCCGGAAGTCTCGTTCATTGACCGTGACGTGCTGATCATCGACGACATCCTCGACGAAGGTCATACCCTGGGTGCGATCATCGACTTCTGCAAACACGCAGGCGCTCGTGCCGTACATACGGCGGTTTTGATCGACAAGGATCACGACCGCAAGGCTCGCCCTGACCTGAAGGCCGATTTCGTTGGCCTGCCATGCGTGGACCGTTATATCTTCGGCTACGGTATGGACTACAAAGGTTACTGGCGCAATGCCGCCGGGATCTATGCTGTCAAAGGGATGTAATTGTCGTTGCGGCAGGAATGCCTTCATATAGAGGTATTCCTGCGCTGTGACGCAGGAATGATCGTTGGTTTTTCAGGGAAGTTCTGAATGAAGTTATCGATTTCTGGCGCCATGGCGCTGGTGATGGTCTGTGGCCTGACACCGGTTCACGCTGAACCCATGCATGGCCAGTACCTGCCTCCCGATGATCTGAGCCTGCGCGCCGGTGCGCCGGAGCAGCAACAGTTATTGCAGATAACCGAATATTCGGTAGTCCTCGGCAATCAACGCCAGTCCAGTCAGCAGCCGATTCCCATTACGTCGCCGATGTTGCTGCGTCTCAAGGGCAAGCCGCTGAACAAGGGGGCGACCATTTCCGAAGTGTTCATTCACTTCGATGCCGAAAGCAAGAGCCTGAAAAAACCGACCTACGATGAGCCATCACGCACCTTGACGCTCTATTACCCGGTCAACCAGTACCGTGCCGTGGTGGACTTGCTACGCAGTGAAAAGGTTTATTGCCAGTTCCTGGTTTATGCCAACGGCCATGTATGGGCCGATCTGCATACTGCGGTGCTACGTGCGCGTTGAGCCTCGCACACGCCAAGGGTAAACTGCCCGCCCGTGAAAGTGTCTGCGACCAGTTGGAGCCCGCAATGCGTAAAGATAAGAAGCAGTTGATTGGGGACGAGATCGGCGACGAGCAGATCAAACTGTTCCTGAACTTCGAGCCGTACGATGCCACCTCGCCGTCGCTGCACAAATTGATCAAGGCCTACCGTGGCCTGCGGATCGATGACTTCGAGCGTTTTCTGGTGTTCTTCAAGGAAGCCGGTCACGACCTGGATGGCAAGGACGAGCACGGTAATGATTTCGTTGCCTTGATCAAGGATCAGCGCAACGCTGAAGACTATATCGAGCTGATTGCCCAGGCTCGCGGCTGATCCTCCCTGTTCGCGAATGAATTCGCTCCCACACAAATTATGGTGGGAGCGAATTCATTCGCGAAAGAGCATCTACTTTCTGGCCTGATAAGCCTTGCCATAGTGGCGTTCCAGCCGCGCCTGCAACAACTCCAGCCCGATGGACATGATCCAGTAAAGCACCGCCGCCGTGGTCAGCATCTCGATATAGCGATAGCTGGAGCGACCATAGGACTGTGCCAGGAACATCACTTCCCAGACACCCATCACCGAAATCAGGGACGAATCCTTGAGCATCGAGATGAACTGGTTGGTGGTGGGCGGGATGATGGTGCGCATCGCCTGGGGCAGGGTGACGCGCCAGAAGATTTGTGCGGGCCGCAAAGCCAGGGCAAGTGCTGCTTCACGCTGACCGGCCGCTACGCCGATGATGCCCGCCCTGAATATCTCGCTCAGATAAGCGCCATAGTTCAGGGACAGCGCGATGATGCCGGCCAGGATTGCACCGGGCACGATCCCCACCTGAGGCAGGCCCAGGTAAATCAGCATGATCTGGATAAGCAGCGGTGTGCCGCGGAAGAACGAGGCATAGAAGCTCGCAATACCGAAGGCCACCGCGCTGCTGGACAGGCGCGCCAGGGCCACGACAAAACCCAGCAGTACCGATACGAAAATCGAGCACAGGCACACGAACAGCGTCAGCGCCGCGCCCTGTAGAAAACCGTTGGGCGACAGGCTCAGGCCCACCAGATTCGGCAGCTTGTCCAGAATGATCGAGAACTTCAGGTCGAAGCTCAGGAAGAACCCGGCAAACAGGGCGAACATCGCCGCCCAGGTCAGATAGAGCCTTGTACGGAAACCGAGGACACGCTTGAGCAGGCTCTGGGCCTGCTCGGGTGGGCGTTGAGGCTGGAAGGAAGTCATTTGCTGATGTCAGCGCCGATCCACTTCTGCGACAACTTGCTCAGAGTGCCGTCCTGCTTGAGTTCGGCAAAGATCTGACGAACCTTGGCGTCCCATTCGGCATCGCCTTTTTCGATGGCGACAAAGTTGGGTTCTTCATACAGCGAGGCGCCAGCGAGTTTGAAGCGTTTGTCCTGATCCAGGCGTGGCTGGGCCGTGACCAGATTGGTGAGGATGGCATCCAGACGCACACCGGCGCCCAGGCCCAGATCCTGGAAGGCAACGTTATCGTTGTCGTACGGGGCGATTTGCACGTTCTCGAACGGGTATTCCAGAGGCTTGTCTTCAGCGCCTTCGATCACCAGGTTCTTGTTCAGGTAGCTTTCGTAGCTGGAAGCACTGGTGAGGCCGACTTTCTTGTTGCTCAGATCCTTGGCCGAATGGATGCGATCATCCTTGGCATTGACCACAATCACCGCAGGCGAGGCGTAGTACTCGATGGGGAAATCGAAGACTTCAGCGCGGGATTTGCTTGGGGTCATCGAGCAGACGCAGATGTCGTAGCGGCCACTCCAGCGGCCAGCGGCAATCACGTCCCAGGACGGCGTTTCAAGACGCAGCTTGACGCCCAGCTTTTCTGCGACAGCCTTGGCGACGTCAACGTCGAAGCCGTCCAGCTGGTTTTTATCATTCAGGAAAGAGAAGGGCGGGTAACTTTCCATCAGGACGTTTACCAGTTCCTTGTTCTTCTGTATGCGGTCCAGTGTGGCACCGGCCAGGGCCTGAGTCGATACAGCCAGAGTGACCAGGCCAATGCCCAGCAGAGCGCTAAGTTTCACAGGAATCCCCTGAAAAAATGATTGTAGTTTGTATAAAGCGCCGTATTAAATACGTTATACCAAGCTCATTCCTAATGAGTTTTTTTCATAAAGATATAAGTAGATGGCATATGACTCAGCGCTCGACAGTAATTCTTGACGGCGGCATGGGCCGCGAACTTCAGCGCCGCGGTGCTCCCTTCCGTCAACCCGAGTGGTCGGCCCTTGCCCTGAGCGAGGCGCCGGAAGCGGTGCGTGCCGTACACACCGCCTATATCGACAGTGGCGCGCAGGTTATCACCAGTAATAGCTATGCAGTGGTGCCTTTTCATATTGGTGAAGAGCGCTTTGCTCGCGAAGGCCAGGCCCTGGCTGATCTTGCCGGGCAACTGGCCCGCGAGTCGGCGGATGCTTCAGGCGGACGAGCGAAGGTCGCCGGCTCCCTGCCGCCATTGTTCGGTTCCTATCGCCCGGACCTCTACAAGCCTGAACTGGCTGCTGAAGTCCTGAAGCCGTTGGTGGCCGGTCTGGCTCCTCATGTGGACCTGTGGCTGGCCGAGACTCAAAGCTGCATCATCGAAGCACAGACGATCCGTGCCGGATTGCCTTCTGATGGCAAGCCGTTCTGGCTGTCATTCACGCTCCAGGATGAAGACACTGACGAAGTTGCGCGCTTGCGCTCTGGCGAGCCTGTCGCCGATGCGGCCCGTGCTGCTGCCGAAATGGGTGTCGCCGCGCTGCTGTTCAATTGCAGCCAGCCTGAAGTGATAGGTGCAGCCATCGATGCGGCTCGTGAGGTGTTCAAGTCATTGAATGTCGAGATCGCTATCGGTGCCTACGCCAATGCCTTCCCGCCGCAACCCAAGGATGCCAAGGCCAACGATGGTCTGGATGAACTGCGCTCGGATCTGGACCCCGAAGGCTACCAGCAGTGGGCGGCGGACTGGGTAAAGCGTGGTGCCACGCATATCGGTGGTTGCTGTGGCATTGGCCCGGAGCACATTGCCGTTCTGGCCAGGAGCCTTTAAAGGCCCGACGATTCTGAAAAACGAAAAAACCCGTGGCTGAAAGGCTCACGGGTTTTTTTGTGACTCAGGCAATCAGGCGATGCTGCTTTGTTCCTGGCTTGCCTTTTCAACCAGCTCCAGGCTCTCGTCGCTCTGGCTACTGACGCGCTGATACAACTGCGCATCGCTTTCCAGCGCCTTTTCCCGAGCCGGGAATATTTCGTTGAGCTTGGCAGCCCACTCGTTGCGAGCCTTGTCCGGGAAGCAACGCTCGATCAGTTCCAGCATGATCGACACCGTAACCGATGCTCCCGGCGATGCGCCGAGCAAGGCGGCGAGGGAGCCGTCCTGTGCCGCCACCAGTTCGGTACCGAATTGCAGAATGCCGCCTTTCTTGGCGTCTTTCTTGATGATCTGCACGCGCTGGCCGGCGATTTCCAGACGCCAGTCTTCTGCCTTGGCCTCAGGGTAGAAGCGGCGCAGGGACTCCAGACGTTGCTCCATCGATTGCATCACTTCGCTGACCAGATACTTGGTCAGGTCCATGTTGTCGCGGGCAACGGCCAGCATCGGCTTGATGTTGGCAAGGCGTACCGACAGCGGCAGGTCAAGGAACGAGCCGTGCTTGAGGAACTTGGTGGTGAAACCGGCGTATGGCCCGAACAGCAGGGATTTCTTGCCATCGACCACGCGGGTATCCAGGTGCGGAACCGACATGGGAGGCGAACCCACGGCAGCCTGGCTGTAGACCTTGGCCTGATGGTGCTTGACCACTTCCGGGTTGTCGCAACGCAGCCACTGGCCGCTGACCGGGAAGCCGCCGAAGCCCTTGCTCTCTTCGATGCCTGACAGTTGCAGCAGCGGCAATGCTGCGCCACCCGCGCCGAGGAATACGAATCTTGCATCGATCTGGCGAGTGCTGCCGCTGTTCACGTCCTTGATGCTGACGGTCCAGCCACTGCCCTTGCGGGTCAGGTCGGTCACGCGCTTGCAGTATTTGACCTGGGCATCGGGAGCGCTGCTCAGGTGAGTGAGCAACTGATTGGTCAACGCGCCGAAGTTCACGTCCGTACCGTTCAGCACCCGAGTGGCGGCAATAGGTTCGTCGGCCGGGCGGCCGGGCATCATCAGTGGCATCCACTCGGCCAGCTTTGCCTTGTCCTCGGTGTACTCCATCGAAGAGAAGGCGTGATGCTTGTGCATCGCTTCGAAACGGGTCTTGAGGAAGGCAATACCGCTCTCGCCCTGAACGAAGCTCAGGTGCGGAACCGAATTGATGAAGGATTTCGACGAGCCGAAGGTACCTTTGCGAGCCAGATAGGCCCAGAACTGCTTCGATACTTCAAACTGTGCGTTGATGTGGACCGCTTTCTTGATATCGATGGAGCCATCGGCCGCGGGCGGCGTGTAGTTCAGCTCGCAGAGACCGGCATGACCGGTACCCGCGTTGTTCCATGGGTTGGAACTTTCCGCAGCGCCGGAATCCATGAGCTCAACGACTTCCAGCTTGAGGCCGGGGTCGAGCTCCTTGAGCAGCACGGCCAGGGTGGCACTCATGATGCCCGCTCCGACCAATACTACGTCGACTGCTTCGTTATGCGCCATTAACGCGTCTCCAAAATCTGCAGCACCAAATTGACGGCATACGTTCCTGAGGCTAGATGCCAGGGGGACGGGGCGTGGGTAAAAGTTGTGCCCCATGTGTCCTGGCCAGGATCGCCTGTCCGATTCTTCGCAATTTTTCGCATCTAAAGCGCAGGTCCCGGTCAGGCTGAATAAGAGCTTTCATCAAGGATGCATGAACTCATTTTTCAACCCGTTCGGCCATTCGACCATCGTCAAGGCATCACATGCCTGAACGACAGGCCTCAGGCTCCGGTGATGGAGGCGCAGTCGCGGTCAGTCCTGTTCAAAGGGGCCGATTCAGACGCTGATGGTGCATTTACAAACGCGTACCTATTCATTTTGCTCGCCACACTCTTGTGAAGTAGTGAAACCCGTTTTTTCACGCTCTTTTGGAAACGTGAACCAAACCTCAAAAAGGGCTGCGATGGCAGCTCTGGCAGGCCAGCTGCATACAGAGTGAGGCGCTGTCAGGTGCAAAAGGTTCGATATCAATCGAGCGATTGAGCACCGTTCATCGCGCACGGCTGTGTGCAAATGACCTGTGTGGGCGGCTCTCTGTGGGCATTACGGAGGAGCTAATACAAGGATTAGCGATGCTGCGAGGCCCGATCAGGAGACGTCCTTATAATCGGGGGGAGATTATAGCGATGAAACGACAGAAATTGATCGTGTTTATGTGACTTTTATCAGGTATTCATCAGGCCGTGATCAACTGGTGTGGCGCCGGACGTACGCCGTGCTGCGCAACCCGTGCGCTGGAGGGCAGTGGCTGGTTCAGCCAGTTGGCACGTTGTTCGTTGACTTCAACCCAGTCACTGCTCAATGGACGCTCGCTGCAATGCTTGAGTGCGCGGCAAATACCGGACTTGTCCACGAGAGCATAGTGGCGCAATTGGTGGCGCAGGTTGAACAAGGATTGGAAAAGGCCCATGACGTATCTCCTGTGGAGTTGATGGCTTTATCCTGACTGCCCGGCGTTACACCCCGATTACACTCTCGTTGCTGAACCATTGCGATTCTCCAGCGGTCCCATTTTTCGCTGGCATCGCTATACTGCGGCACATTTAGTGTCTGGCCCCCTGGAGAGATGAGCATGTTGCGTCGCCTTTTGTTCGGTTTGCTTGCTGTAAGCAGTTTGACTCTGGTCGGGTGTGCCCATAGCCCGCAGCAACTGAGTCCTCAACCCAAGCTCAATGCGCAGTTCGCGCCGGTAGGTCAGGGGCAGCAGGTTGTCGTGCGTGTCGTGGACGGTCGTCCTGGCCCGACACTGGGAACCCGTGGTGGTCTGTATCCCGAGACCAGCGCAATCAGCGTCAGTGGCGCCGATCTGCTGCCAAAGTTGCAGGCTCAGGCTGAAGCCGCTGTTCGCCTGCTGGGCTTTACCCCGATCTCAAGTGGCGGTAATGCTCCGCAGTTGACCCTGACTCTGGCCGAGCTGAAGTATCAGTCGCCAAAGGAAGGCCTGTATGTGACTGAAGCAACCATCAGCTCTACTTTCCGTGCGGACATCCGCAACAACGGTCGTAGCTACAGCGGCCGTTATGCCGCATCGCTGGATCAGCGTTTCGGCATGGCGCCGAATCAGGAAACCAACACCAAGCTGGTGAGCGATGTGTTGAGCGATGCGCTGACCCGCGTGTTCCAGGACACCACTATCGGTAGCACCCTGGCGCAATAAGTAGTGCTCCAATGAAAAGCCCGGCCCTTTGTGCAAGGAGCCGGGCTTTTCTGTATCTGGCGACCGGGTTCAGGCGGCTTGCTGATAGAAATCCAGAAAGCTCAGGCCTGTTTCCAGATCCATGTCCGGAAGGTCGTGATGTTGATGCCCGCCCAGAGCGCAATAGACCAGCCAGTGGCGGTCCTGGACATTGAAGGCCAGTGCGTCGACCAGTTCTTGTTGTTCATCGCTCTGGGCGATCAGGTAGAGGCGATCCTGGTTGTTTGCGTGCAGCATGAACAGCTCCAAAAAAGGGATGGTCATTCCTTGAGGAGCCATACAGTGCACGAGCTGTATGACGTTCAGGTGACACGATACAAAACGGCACCCTATAGGTGCCGTTGTCGTGAAGCGTCGTATCAGAGCGGCAAACCGGCCTTGACCCGATACTGATTGCGCACTGGCGTTGCATATTGCTGCACCAGATAAGGCCGGTGTTCGGCAGGTGCGTCAGCCAGCCTGCTTTCCCACTCGTCTTTGGCACGAGCCAGTTCTTCGGCCGGGAACACGTCGGCCGCCAGTGGCACATCGAGTGCCGGATCGGCATCGGCCCATTGTGCATAAGCCAGGTAATGCACCGGGAACAGCCGGTAGCCACCGAGAATCTGCCGGTCCATTTCGGCGGCCAGCAGTTTGGTGTCCTTGAACGACTCGGTGATCGGCGGCGCGAAGTTCACATGCACACGGCCTTTATAGCCCGTGATACCCAGTGCGATGCTGACATCGTCCTCGCCCGGCGTCTTGGTGTAGCTGCCGGTGGTGGCGCGAATGTACAACTCGCGTGCCTTGGCGTGGTCACATGGGTCGTATTCGTAGCTGATCGATACCGGAATGAGATTCAGTGAGCGGATCACGTCGCTGAAAGGCTCATCCTTGCGGCTCATGTGAAACATCTTGAGGATCGCCGACTCGGTACGGTCATCACCGTCCTTGGCGCGACCTTCGGCCTGGGCGATCCAGATCGACTGGCCATCCTTGGTAATGGAGTGATTGATATACGCCGAAAGCAGTTGATAGGCCGCCATCTTCTCGCGTCGCCCGATAATCGAGCGATGCACGATGAAGCTCTTGTTCAGGCGCATCAGGTCGCTGACAAAAGGCTTCTGCAGCAGGTTGTCGCCAATCGCAATGCGCGGCGTGGGCAGGCCGGCGTGATACACGGCATAGTTGACGAAGGCCGGGTCCATCACGATATCGCGGTGGTTGGCCAGGAACAGATATGCCGTGCCGGACTTGAGCAGTTCCACGCCGGTGTAGGTCACACCGTCCGTGGCTCGCTCGATGGTGTGGTCGACGTAGTACTCGACCTTGTCCTGCAATGTGGCGACCGAGTTGATTCCGGCGAACTCACGGCGCAGCTTGCGTGCCAGGGTTGGTTGCAGGAACCAGCCGAATGCACTCGCCAGACGCGGAAAGCGGAATTTGGTCAGGATCGCGAGAAATGCTTTATCGCTCAGCAGACGTGCCAGTACTTCGGGGACTTCTGCATCGTTGTAAGGTCGGATGGCATCGAATTCGCCCATCATGCTCTCTTGTTGGATACGGATAGGGTAAAAAGAAGGCAGGTTGCTCTGGCAGCCTTCAAAAGAATGGGGCAATTATACGCACAACTGACCCCGGAGGCCGCGATGCAGGAATTACAGAGTTATGACTGTCCGTACTGTGGAGAGCCGGTGGAAGCCGTGCTGGATTTGTCTGGCGGCGATCAGCAGTACATCGAGGACTGCCCGGTCTGTTGTCGGCCGATCGTATTCGACCTGAGGACCGATGGCGAGGACTGGAGTCTGGACGTTCGCAGTGAGAACGAATGATGCAGAGAATCTACGAACCTGAAAACCTGATGGAGGGCGAGTTGCTGCAAGGCATGCTTGCCAGTGAAGGGGTCGAAGCGCACCTGGTCGGGCGCGACTTGCTGGGTGGTATGGGCGAGTTGCCGGGACTGGGCTTGCTGGGCATCTCGGTGGATGACGATCAGGTCGAGCGCGCGCGGGCCTTGATCACTGCGTACAATGCTGCCCTGCCGTTGTCCGGTGACGAGCCGGACAGTTTTCCCGATGTACTGGTGTGTTGAACACCTTCGAATAGAGTTGCCTTAGCCTCATGTGTGGACGTTATGCCCTGTTTCGCTGGAACCCTGCCTTTGCGGCCTTGCCCGGTTTTCCGGCCGGTCAGCAGCCGCAATGGAATATCTCTCCGGCCGATACGGTGCTGATCATGCGTGCGGCCGAGGGTGAAGGCGAGCTTGAACTGGCAAGTGCCCGCTGGGGGCTGACGCCGGCGTGGCTCACCGACCTTTCCCGCACGCCCGCTCATGCGCGTGCTGAAACCCTGGCCGAACAGCCGATGTTTCGCGAAGCCTTTCGTCAGCGTCGCTGCCTGGTGCCGGCCAACGGTTTCTACGAATGGCGCGGCACCGCCCGTAAACGCCCGTTCTGGCTGACGCCGGGTGAGGGCTCGGCCCTGTTCTTTGCGGCGGTCTGGGAGGCCTATCCGGTGCAGGGGCATACCTATCTGAGTGTGGCGGTGGTTACCCAGGCTGCGGCCAGCCAACGCCGTCCGCTGATTCTCGATGCTCAGGGCCAGAAAGACTGGCTGGCTGCCGACACGCCACTGCACACCTTGCAGGCGCTGCTTGCCTCTGTGCAGATGCCCCTGCGTGAGAGGCCGCTGGCCAATCTGGTGAACGATCCCAAGCTCAATGCCCCGGAGTGCCTGACGCCGTTGTGACGGCGGCTCACCGGGCAGGCGTCATGCTGATCAGTTGAGGCACACACAAACTTGTAGGAGGCCGCTTGCTGGCGAAAAAGGCCTGAAAGCCGGCAGATACTCTGCGTTTGTACGCTGAAGTCGCCAGCAAGCTGCCTTCCACAAGGTGATTTATGATCTTTATGTCCTTGCAGGAACCAACTTGTTACAACGCTGACAAACATGGCTGTTTGCTGCTATCTGGTGCAGAGCCTCTTGTCCGCCTAGGATGACCGCCTCGCTTATAAGGAGAAACACCATGCGTCAGTCATTAGCCCTGTGTGTTCTGGGGGGCGGTTTATTGCTTGGCGGCTGTCAGGCTGTAAACACGACCACCGGTGATTCGGTGGGTGTCGAGCGTAAGCAGTACATGTTCAGCATGCTCTCGACAGATGAAGTCAATAAAATGTACGCCCAGTCCTACAAGGAAACCGTAGGCGAGGCGAGCAGTAAAGGCGTGCTCGATACCACCAGCGCCAATGCCAGGCGGGTGCATGCGATTGCCGACCGCCTGATTGCCCAGGCTCCAAAGCTGCGTCCGGATGCAGCCCAGTGGCAATGGGAAGTGAACCTGATCAAGAGCGATGAACTCAATGCCAATTGCGGACCTGGCGGCAAGATCATTTTCTATACCGGCCTGATCGAAAAGTTGAAGCTGACCGACGATGAAATCGCGGCGGTCATGGGCCATGAAATCGCCCATGCCCTGCGTGAGCACGGGCGTGAAGCTATGTCGAAGGCCTACGGCGTGGCCATTGCCAAACAAGGTGCGGGAGCCTTGTTGGGGCTTGGGGAAACCGGCATGGCGCTGACCGATACGGTTGTGAACTACAGCCTCACGCTGCCCAACAGCCGCAGCAACGAAAACGAGGCCGACCTGTTGGGCCTGGAGCTGTCGGCGCGAGCGGGTTACAACCCGAACGCTGCGGTGACCCTGTGGCAGAAAATGACCCAGAACGCTGGTGGTTCCCAGCCGGAGTTCATGAGTACTCATCCGGCCTCGGAAAATCGTATTGCCTCCTTGCAGGCTGCGATTCCCAAGGTGATGCCGCTGTACCAGCAAGCCAGCAAATCCTGAGCGGCTGATGGCACAAGAGCGCTGTGGCTTTCGTTGCAGCGCTCTTTTCATCACGATCAGACCCAGCCGCTGACTTGCATGGCCTTGTAGACCGCGACCAGTGCCAGTACGAAGAAGGCGCTGGCGGCCAGACGGCGGATCAGGGTCAGCGGCAGTTTTTCGGCAGCGAAGTTACCGGCCAGTACCACCGGGACGTTAGCGATCAGCATGCCCACGGTGGTGCCGATGATGACCAGCCACAGGTAGGAATACTGCGCGGCAAGCATCACGGTCGCAATTTGCGTCTTGTCACCGATTTCCGCGATGAAGAACGTGATCAGGGTCGTCATGAACGGGCCGAACTTGCGTGCCGTGCTCGCTTCGTCGTCGTCCATCTTGTCGGGAACCAGTGTCCACAGGGCCGTGGCCGTGAAGCTGGCGGCAAGAATCCAGTGCAATACCGCGTCGGAGAAGAAGCTGCTGAACCATGCGCCGACTGCGCCCGCCGCTGCGTGGTTGGCCAGGGTCGCGGCAACAATGCCGGCGATGATTGGCCAGGGTTTGCGAAAGCGGGCGGCGAGAATGAGTGCGAGCAATTGCGTTTTATCGCCAATCTCGGCAAGCGCAACGATTGCAGTGGGGATTAACAGGGATTCCAGCATCAGGGTTCCTAAGGGGCGGGTCGACACGGCTATGACACGTACAACCTCCCCGCCCCGGGTAAGGTGTTCGTGTCATAGGTCTTGTCAAACCACCGATCCGTCTGAGCGGATTCTGGGTCGCACGCACCATGGTCTGAGGACCAAGTATGTTGATGCGTGCCGGACGAGCATGTTGCTCGTGGGAGACTACTCCCCTAGGACGGAGCGGATTCTGCCTTCGCAAAATCCATTCGGCAAGCTCTTATTTTCAAGAACGTTTGGCGCTGTAGATCCGGAAGCCATTTCCCTGAGCACGGATTTCACACGCGCCGACATGCTCTTCGATCAAGGGCTGATAGCGCAGGAAGCTATTGGCAACCAGACGCAGTTCGCCGCCTGATTTCAGATGTTGGCGTGCTTTTCTCAGCAAGGTTTCCGTTGCCAGATAATCGGTATGAACTCCGACATGGAAGGGTGGATTGCTCAGAATCGTGTTCAGACCCATGGGCGCGGCATCGATCCCGTCACCGGTCAGAATCTGTGCATCAAGACCGTTGGCAGCCAGTGTCAGAGCTGCGCTGGCCGTGGCGAAGGCATCCACATCGAGCATCACGACTTCGTTGTGCGGATAGCGACGTTTTACCGCAGCTCCCAACACGCCCGCACCGCATCCGAAATCCAGCAAGTGGCCGCTGGGGAGCTTGTCGAGGTTTTCCAGCAGCAGGGCCGAGCCGCGATCCAGGCGGCCATGGCTGAATACGCCCGGCAGGCTGATGACTGTGAGCGGGCCGTCTTCGAGTTCGATCTGGTATGGCTTGGCCAGACTTTGCAGTTCAACCGCCTGCGGTGCATTCTCCACGGTGACTTGCCAGAGCTGACAATGGCGGGCGCTGTCGAGTTTGCGGGCTCTGCCCAGCGGGCTCAACTGCTTGGCGGCAGCTTCGATACCGCCGCGCTTCTCACCCACCAGAAACAGCTCGCGCCCCGCCAGTCGCGAGGAGAGGGCGTTGAGCAGGTATTCCGTCAGGTCGCGTGCCTTGGGCAGAAACAACACGGCTGCCTCGAAGGCTTCCTGTGGTGCATCTACGCCGAAATGCGTGCGCCCGGCGAAGCGGGCATCCAGTGCAGTCTGATCGCCTGCATGCCAGCACCATCCGCGAGCGTTCGGCAGCTTCCCCAGCAAGTCGTCGGCTGGCAAACCGGCCAGCAGCAACGAGCCTTGAAAGAGTTCAGCCTGTCGAAGTAACACTTCACTGCGCGGGTCCATGTTTTCGCTCCTGAAAAAAGGGGCGAATTCTAGCTGACTACCCGCTTCGGCGCCCCTGCAAAAAATGCCTGGGCGTTCTCGATGACCTGGCTGACGATGCGTTGACGAGCCTCCCGCGCGCCCCAGGCGCTGTGCGGGGTAATGATCAGGCGTGGAATATCATCCGCCAACAGCGGGTTGCCCGCGACGGGCGGCTCCACACTCAGCACGTCTGACGCGGCACCGCCCAGATGACCATTGCGCAAGGCATCGGCCAAGGCCTGCTCGTCGATCAAGCCGCCGCGAGCGGTGTTGACCACCAGTGCCTGAGGTTTGAGCAACTGCAATTCCCGGGCGCCGATCATGTTGCGGGTGTGCTCGTTGAGCGGGCAATGCAATGTCAGGGCGTCGATTTGCGGCAGCAATTCTTCAAGCGGCAGACGATCCGGGCGAGCAGGGCGGCCGGGAATTTGCCCCAGCAAGACGCGCATGCCGAAAGCTTCTGCCAGCCTGGCCACCGCGCCCCCCAGTTCGCCATGGCCCAGCAGGCCGAGGGTCTTGCCTTCAAGCTCGACAATGGGGAAATCCAGCAGGCAGAACTGGGAGGATTTTTGCCAGAGGCCCTGTTGCACGGCCTTCTGGTAATCGGGCAGTCGTGTGGCCAGAGCCAGCAGCAACAGCAAGGTGTGTTGTGCCACTGACGGGGTGCCATAGCCTTGGCAGTTGCAGACCGTGACACCGTGTTCGCGGGCAGAAACCAGGTCCACGTTGTTTGTGCCGGTCGCGGTAACCAGCACCAGTTTCAAGTCGGGGCATGCTGCGAACGTGTCGGTATCGAGCACGATCTTGTTGCTGATTGCCACTTGTGCGCCCTTGAGTCGATCTGTCACCTGATCCGGCGCGGTGCTGTCATGCAACACAAGTTCACCGAAGCTTTCACGCAATGTGCCGAGGTCCAGATCCCCAAGGTCCAGGGACGTGTGATCGAGGAAAACTGCTTTGCCCGGATTGCTCATCAGCTGTACCTTTTTTGTAATAAGTTGAAAGAGTAATGTTGCGAGCCTATCAGCAAATGCTCGCCAATATTTCTGGAGGCCCCATGTACTGGGCAGAATTTCTTACCGTTGCCTTGATCCACTTGCTTGCCGTCGCCAGCCCCGGGCCAGACTTTGCGGTGGTGGTGCGTGAAAGCGTCACTCATGGTCGCAAGGCCGGTATCTGGTCTGCATTGGGCGTGGGGTCGGCGATTTTCGTGCATGTCGGGTATTCGCTGCTGGGTATCGGCATCATCGTTTCTCAATCCATCGTGCTGTTCAATGCGCTCAAATGGGCCGCAGCCGCTTATCTCTTGTACATCGGTATCAAGGCCCTTCGCGCCAAGCCAGCCGTTGTGGGAGATGACCCGGTCAAATCGGTTGCGCAGCAAAGAACCGCGCGTGGCGCCTATGCCAGCGGCTTCGTGACCAATGGCCTGAATCCTAAGGCAACGCTGTTTTTCCTGTCGCTGTTCACCGTGGTCATCAACCCTCATACGCCCTTGCTGGTTCAGGGTGGTTATGGCGTTTACCTGGCGGTTGCGACAGCGATCTGGTTCTGCCTTGTGGCCTGTCTGTTCAGCCAGGCTCGGGTGCGCGCCGGCTTTGCCCGTATGGGGCACTGGTTTGACCGGGTCATGGGCGGCGTGCTGGTGGCGCTGGGCATGAAGCTGGCGTTGACCGAGGTACGTTGAGTTTCGTGACACGTTACCTTGTCGGCAAATCGTCCCTTTGGCTGATTTGGCTGGCGGACTAGAGCGCTAGAGTCCATATTTCAAGCTTCGCCTGTGAACTTTGAAAAGGGACTCATATGTTACAGACTCGCGTTCTTCCGCCAGCCGATGGCGCCTATCAGTACCCTCTGTTGATAAAGGGGCTGCTGTTGTCCGGCAGCCGCTACGAAAAAACGCGCGAAATCGTTTACCGCGATACTGTCCGCTACACCTACCCGACCCTCAACGAGCGTATCCGCCGACTGGCCAACGTACTGACGGCAGCTGGCGTGAAGGCGGGCGATACGGTGGCTGTCATGGATTGGGACAGCCACCGTTATCTGGAGTGCATGTTTGCGATCCCCATGATCGGTGCGGTGGTACACACCATCAACATACGGCTTTCGCCCGAGCAGATCGTTTACACCATGAATCATGCCGAAGACCGGTTCGTGCTGGTCAACAGTGAGTTCGTCGGTCTTTATCAGGCCATTGCCGGGCACTTGACCACTGTGGACAAGACGCTGCTGCTCACGGACCTGCCGGAGAAGACCGCCGAGTTGCCGAATCTGGTCGGGGAATACGAAGAGCTGCTGGCTGCGGCGAGCCCCCACTACGATTTCGAGGATTTCGACGAAAACTCGGTCGCCACAACCTTCTACACCACCGGCACTACGGGCAACCCCAAAGGCGTGTATTTCACTCATCGCCAACTGGTTCTGCACACTCTGGGCGTCGCGACGATCATGGGCAGTGTCGAAAACGAACGCTTGCTGGGTTCCAGCGATGTGTACATGCCGATTACCCCGATGTTTCACGTGCATGCCTGGGGCATGCCGTATGCAGCAACCATGCTCGGCTTGAAGCAGGTGTATCCGGGGCGCTACGACCCCGAGTTGCTGGTGGAGTTGTGGCGCAAGGAGAAGGTGACGTTCTCCCATTGCGTACCGACCATCATGCAGATGTTGCTGCACTCCAAGTCAGCCAAGGATACGGATTTCGGCGGCTGGAAAATCATCATTGGTGGCAGCTCACTGACTCGCAGCCTGTATCTGGCCGCCAAGGCCAAGGGCATTCAGCTCACCGCTGCCTATGGCATGTCCGAGACCGGGCCGCTGATTTCCGTTGCGCACATGAACGAAGAACTGAGCGCAGGCTCCGAAGACGATCGCATCACCTACCGCATCAAGGCCGGTGTGCCGGGCATGCTGGTGGAAGCTGCCATTGTCGATGAAGACGGAAACTTCCTGCCTGCCGATGGTGAAACCCAGGGCGAACTGGTGCTGCGCGCACCCTGGCTGACCGAGAGTTATTTCCGCGAGCCGCAAAAAGGCGCCGAGCTATGGGCGGGAGGCTGGCTGCACACTGGCGATGTGGCGACCCTGGACGACATGGGTTTCATCGATATCCGCGACCGCATCAAGGACGTGATCAAGACGGGCGGCGAGTGGGTATCGTCGCTGGAGCTTGAGGACCTGTGCAGTCGACATGCTGCCGTGCGTGAAGTCGCAGTGGTGGGGATTGCCGATCCGCAGTGGGGCGAACGGCCTTTTGCATTGCTGGTGGTTCACGAAGGGCAGAGCATTGATGCCCGGATACTGAAGGAACATCTCAGCCCATTTGTCGAGCAGGGTCATATCAACAAGTGGGCAATACCAAGCCAGATTGCGATTGTTACTGAAATTCCCAAGACCAGTGTCGGCAAGCTCGACAAAAAGCGCATGCGTCTGGATATCGTTGAATGGCAGAGCAGTAACAGTGCTCTTCTGTCGACGCTTTAAGCACGTCGGATAAATCCCTTACCGCCTGACCGCAGGCTGTGCTCATTGAGCACGGCATGCGTCTGCGTCGGCAATAAATCCAGCACTTGCCAAATTATCGAATCAAGCCATCCTGCCTGCCAACCTGTTACTCAGCCTTGTCGTAACAGGCATTCCAGAGGCGTTGATGCTTGCAAATCACACTTTAGAGGGATCAAGCAGCAGGGCGTGCTGGATATAGTCGGGACAGGGGACTTGGCAAGAGCGTAAAGATGCATTTTGTTTGGCGGCCCTCAGGGGGGCCGGTGAGTGTTGACAGCCAATCCATGGCTGAGTCGTTTCTGGAAGTTCCCACTGCCATAAAAATAAAAGCACATGGAGTCGCATCGATGACAACTGCAATCCCTTTCTGGCGCCGGGCGAAACTTCCTCTGGCTGTCAGTCTCGCTTCCTCGCTCGCCAGCCCCGCATTCGGCGTTACTTTCAATGTCGGTGAAATCGAAGGCAGCTTCGACTCATCTCTCTCGATAGGCGCCAGTTGGTCTACCGCAAGCCCGAACAAGAATCTCATCGGCGCCAACAATGGTGGGCGCGGCCTTTCGCAAACCTCCGATGACAGCCACTTGAACTTCAAGAAAGGCGAGACGTTCTCGAAGATTTTCAAAGGGATTCACGATCTGGAGCTGAAGTACGGCGATACCGGCGTATTTGTACGTGGCAAGTACTGGTATGACTTCGAACTCAAGGACGAAAGCCGCGAGTTCAAGGACATCAGTGACTCCAACCGCAAGGAAGGTGCGAAGTCTTCCGGCGGGCAATTGCTCGATGCATTCGTCTACCACAACTACTCCATTGCCGATCAGCCAGGCACCGTGCGTTTCGGTAAACAGGTCATCAGTTGGGGTGAAAGTACCTTCATTCAGGGCGGGATCAACAGCGTCAACCCGGTCGATGTATCGGCGTTTCGTCGTCCCGGGGCCGAGATCAAGGAAGGCCTGATTCCGGTCAACATGTTCTATCTGTCGCAAAGCCTGACCGACAACCTGTCTGCGCAAGGTTTCTACCAGCTTGAGTGGGACCAGACGGTTGTGGATAACTGCGGCACCTTCTTCTCGCAGCCAGACGTGATCGCCGATGGTTGCGATAGCAATCTTGCCGTATTGCGTAGCCGCAGCGGGCTCAATACCTCTCTGGCGGCTGCCGGTCTGACTGCTGGAGCGCGGACGGCAATTTTCAACTCCCTGGCGCAGCAAGGCGTCAACTTCGGCTCGCCCGATGAGGGCGCGATCGTACGCCGTGGCCCGGACCGGGATGCCCGTGACGGTGGCCAGTTCGGTTTTGCCGTGCATTACAATTTCGAGCCGTTGGACACCGAGTTCGGTGCCTACATGATGAATTACCACAGCCGCCTGCCGATCTTCAGCGGTCGCGGTGGGTCAGCGGCTTCGTTCAGCGGTACCGGGCTGGTTGGCTCGCTTGTGGGCAACGGCATTCCGTTCGGGACTGCAGCCGCGCTGGCCCCGACCTTGCTGCCACTGGTGGTGGCAGGCAACTCCAGCTACTACGTCGAGTACCCTGAAGACATTCGCCTGTACGGGTTGAGCTTCTCTACCACGCTGCCTACCGGCACAGCGTGGAGCGGTGAAATCAGCTACCGTCCGAATGCTCCGGTGCAGATCAACACCACCGACATTCTCTATTCGGGTATTTCCCCGTTGAACCCGAACGTGTCGCTGCTCAGCGGCAGGGCCAATACCGATCAGCCTGGCTATCGCCGCAAGGAAATCACCCAGTTGCAAACTTCCTTCGTCCAGTTCTTCGATCAGGTGATGGGAGCTGAACGTCTGACCCTGGTGGGTGAAGTGGGCTGGACGCACGTGGGCGGCCTGGAAAGCACCTCGAAAATCCGTTATGGCCGTGACCCGGTCTACGGTCCGGGGCCTCTGCCGGGCGGCCAGTGCGCAACCTTGAACGCGGGCACCCTGACTGGTGCCGATCAGAACAACCTGACCCGTTATTGTGAAGACGACGGTTTCACCACCGCCAACTCCTGGGGTTATCGCACACGTGCCATCTGGGACTACAACAACGTATTCGCCGGTGTGAACCTCAAGCCAAGCGTGGCCTGGTCCCATGACGTCAAAGGCTACTCGCCTGGACCAGGCGCCAACTTCGAGGAAGGTCGCAAGGCTGTCAGCCTCGGGCTGGATGCCGAGTACCAGAACACCTACACCGCCAGCCTTTCCTACACCAACTTCTTCGATGGGAAGTACACCACGGTCGATGACCGGGATTTCGTGGCACTCAGCTTTGGCATGAACTTCTAAGGACAAGGTTTCGGGATGACTATGAAAATGAAAATAACAAAGGGTCTGTTGCAAGCAGGTGCGCTGGGGTTGTCGTTGCTGGCAACCGGCGTCACGGCTGCGGTGTCTGAGTCCGAAGCGGCGAAGCTGGGGACCAGCCTGACGCCAATGGGAGCCGAGAAGGCAGGTAACGCCAATAACACCATCCCGGCCTGGAGCCCTATGCCGAAGAATGCGGGGGCTGTAGACAGCAAGGGTTTCCTGGCCAACCCGTATGCCAGTGAAAAACCGCTGTTCACCATCACGGCGCAGAACGTGGAGCAGTACAAGGACAAACTGGCACCGGGTCAATACGCGCTGTTCAAGCGTTACCCGGAAAGCTACAAGATCCCGGTTTACCCGACCCATCGTGGTGCTACCGTGCCTGATGACGTGTTTGCTGCCATCAAGAGAAACGCCACCAACACCAAGCTGGTGGGCGGCGGCAATGGCCTGGAAAACTTTGAAACCGCAATTCCCTTCCCGATCCCGTCCAGCGGTGTCGAGGTGATCTGGAACCACATCACCCGTTATCGTGGTGGTAGCGTGAAGCGATTCGTGACCCAGGCCACTCCGCAACCCAATGGTTCCTACAGCCTTGTGTACTTCTCTGACCAGTTCGTGTTCCGCGACAAGATGAAGGACTTCGATCCGAAGAATCCGGGCAACATCCTGTTCTACTTCAAGCAGGAAGTGACCGCGCCGGCGCGTCTGGCCGGTGGTGTGCTGCTGGTGCATGAAACCCTGGACCAAGTGAAGGAACCTCGTTCGGCCTGGCTCTACAACGCCGGTCAACGTCGCGTGCGCCGTGCTCCGCAGGTGTCCTATGACGGTCCGGGTACAGCCTCGGACGGTCTGCGGACTTCCGATAACCTGGACATGTACAACGGCGCGCCGGATCGCTACGACTGGAAACTGATCGGCAAGCAGGAAATGTACATCGCGTCCAACAGCCACAAGCTCGACGACACGACCCTCAAATACGCCGACATCATCAAGGCTGGCCATATCAATCAGGACCTGACCCGTTATGAACTGCGCCGTGTCTGGCATGTGACGGCAACTCTGAAAGAAGGCCAGCGTCACATCTACGCCAAGCGTGACTTCTTCATCGACGAAGACACCTGGCAGGCTGCGGTCATCGACCACTACGACGGTCGTGGTCAGCTGTGGCGCGTCGCCGAGGCTCATTCCGAGAACTACTACGACAAGCAGGTTCCGTGGTATGCCATTGAAACGCTGTACGACCTGCAGTCGGGCCGTTACGTGGCACTGGGCATGAAAAACGAAGAGAAGAGTGCGTATGTCTTCGGTTTCACCGCCGGCACCAGCGACTTCACGCCTAACGCCCTGCGTCAGGAAGGTGTACGTTGATCACACAAATCGGATGAACTGTCATGACGTGCAGACTGGGGTCTTTTGACGCTGTCTGCACGTAAACAGGCCGCTAAAAGTGCAAGCAGCCAAGTAGTTTCAATGACTTATAGCCAAAGCCCCTTGATTGGGGCTTTTTTATGCAGAGGTATTCGGCTCACAAATTGTAGGAATTTTGTTACGGACTTTTCGGTCGCTTCCTTCAAAAGGTTGGTGTTACCCGCTAGTCTCCGGACAGCTGCTATGGCGAAACAATACTCCAGAAGAGCTGGCCATGACTGATCTGTCCCGTATGCAAGGCATCGCAGGTAGCGCAACCTCCGCACTGGAAGGACGATTCTTTCGGCCTCCCTTGCCCGATGGTTATCTGCCTCGTTCCCGCTTGTGCGAACGTCTGACCGAAGGGTTGTCCGGGCGTCTGTTGCTGATCTGCGCGCCTGCCGGTTTCGGCAAGAGTTCGCTGGCCGTGGAGTTTTGCCAGAATCTGCCCGCCCAGTGGCAGAGCATATGGCTGGGGTTGAACCCTCGCGAAAGCGATCCTGGCCGTTTCCTTGAGCGGTTGCTGGCCGGGTTTCAGCAGTTCTTTCCACAATTGGGCGCGCAGGCCATGGGCTTGCTGAAAATGCGTCAACGCAATCAGCCCTTTGCCTTCGAGGAGTGGCTTGACGGCTTGCTGGATGAGCTGGCCATGCACCTGATGTTGAGCAAACCCTTGCTTCTGGTCCTGGATGATTACCATCTGGTGCAGGGCTCGGTGCTTGACCGTTGCGTACAGTTTTTCCTCAACCACTTGCCCACCGGGCTGGTGGTCATGGTCACCAGCCGCCAGCGTCCGAACTGGCATCTGGCGCGCCTGCGTCTGTCTCGACAATTACTTGAACTCAACGAAAGTGATTTGCGATTGACCGACGCCGAATCCCTGGCAGTGCTCGACCGACATAGCTGCTCACTGGACAGCGATGCACAGCGAAGCCTCATCCGGCGTAGCGAGGGCTGGGTGGCAGGTTTGCGCTTCTGGCTGCTGGCCGCGTCTGAAGCCGGCGATGACCATGCTTTGTCGCAGGCTCTGCGTGATGGCGAAGTCTTGATCAGTGAGTATCTGCTTGAAGAGGTCATTGACTGTCTTCCGGCCGATGTTCAGGCCTTTCTTTATGAAACCGCCTGCCTTGAACGCTTTTGCAGCGAATTATGCGATGCCTCCCGAGAGGTTCACGACAGCGCCCAGATGCTGCGTTACCTGCAAGCGCATCAGGTGTTTCTGGTGCCGCTGGATGAGCAGGGGCGCTGGTTTCGCTATCACCATCTGTTCTCCGACCTGTTACGTGCACGGCAGATTGCCGGCCCGCAACAGAATCGCCTGCATCTGAATGCCTGCCGCTGGTTCAACGAACAGGGCTTGCTGGACGAAGCCATTGAACAGGCGTTGCGTGCCGGGCATCTGGATGTCGCTGCCAATCTGGTGCAGAACCTTTCCGAAGAACAGCTTCTGGCCGAACAGAATGTCGGCATGCTGCTGCGCTGGCGAATGGACCTGCCAGACAGTCTGCTGACCAGCACGCCACGCTTGATTGTGTTGTACGCCTGGGCGCTGGGGCTGGCTTGCCAGCTCGATGCTGCCGAAGAGCTGGCAGAAAATCTCAGCCGCTTTCTGCCAGCGCCGTCGGCCACTGCGCAGAAATCCATGCTCGCCCAGTGGCTGGCGCTCAGTGGCATCATTGCTCGTGGCCGCGGTGACAGCGACAAGACCCAGCGCTATTGCAGCGAGGCATTGCTCAGCCTGCCAGAAAAACGCTACGGCCAACGTCTGCTTTGCCTGTCCACTCTGGCCAACCTGGCAATAGCCAACAGCGATCTGTTGCGCGCCAGGGCTCTGAACCGTGATGCCCTTGAGCTGGCACAGCGAGTCGCCAATCCTCTGTTCGAGGCGCTGGCGCATTACGACCGGGCCAGAGTCCTGCAAGCCAGGGGCGAGATTCTTCGTGCTCTGGACGAGGTGCGTCAGGGGCAGCAACGGCTCAAGGGCTTACCCACATTGCGCCTTTATGCCGTGCGCGCACGCCTGACAATTTATGAAGGTTATCTTCTGACCCTGCGTATGCAGGCCGATGCAGGGCGTGCGCAATTGCTCGCCGGTCTGGTAGAGGCCCGTGCCTGTCGGGATATCAGCGTGCTGATCGGGCATTGTGTGATTGCCGGTCTGGAAGGGCGTGAAGGGCGTTTTGCCGAAGCCTTTGCCGAACTTGGCGAAGCCGAGCGCCTGATGCATATCTGGGATGTGCCACCGATTTACTACCTGGCGATGATCACGCTGGTCAAATGTGAGCTGTGGCTGGTGCAAGGCCGTATCGATCTGGCCGAAGCCTGGCTGCTGCGTTTGACCCAGACCTACAGTGGCGGGCTGGCGACGGCGGCTCCAGAGTGTCATCCACAATTGCCGCAACAGGTGGAATTGCAGCGCGCCGTTCTGGAGCAGATTCGTGGCGATACCTGTGCATCCGCGCAACGTTTGCAGGAGCTGGAGCACCATGCGCAAACCATGGGCGCGCAGTTGCTGGGCTTGATCGCGCTCAACCAGCGCATCCGTCTGCTGCTGGACAGTGCCCGGCTGAGTGAGGCCGGTGAGCTTCTGAATCGCAGCCTGCTCGCGGCGCAGGGTGGTGCATTGCTGCCGTTCAAGGACCTGATCGACGGCCACCCACTGTGGCTTCGTGAACAACTGCTGCAAAGGCCTGCCTGCCTTGTGCGCGACTCCCTGCTGGAAAAGCTGCCTTTGTGCCTGGCTCCGCCGGTAACCGAGCAGACCCATGGCAACGACAGCTTGAGCGTACGTGAACTGGGAGTGCTGCAACTCATTGCCCAAGGCTGCTCGAATCAGGAAATCAGCGATCAGTTGTTCATCTCCCTGCACACCGTCAAAACCCACGCCAGCCATATCAACAGCAAGCTAGGTGTAGAGCGCCGAACCCAGGCGGTGGCGCGGGCGAAAGTGTTGGGGTTATTGGGGTGAACGGCCTTTAAATACCGACTCTTCATGCGTCGGTGTTTGAACTCTCGGCAAGCAGGGAATAACAGACTTACCCTGCCTTGCATCCCGCCCATAGTTGATCGATATCGTTCAACTCCCAGTCTTCGGCCCGTTCTATTTTAACGATAGCGTCCCGGTCATCCTTGTTTGCCAGGTCAATGATTTGCGGGGCGAATGTCTTTCGTGTTCGCGCCGACATGAACACTTTTACTTTGGGCAACAGTAATTGTTCATTCTGTTCGACTACAACTCCCAGGCGTCCGCTTTCCAGGCGCACAAGAGCACCAACGGGGTAAATGCCCACGGTCTTGACGAAACTCTGGAATACCACTTCATCGAAGTGGCCTTTCCATGAAGCCATTTCACGGATTGAATGCGCGGCGCCCCAGCCTTTTTTGTAAGGCCGGTCAGAGGTGACGGCATCATATACATCGCACACCGCGCCCATTCTGGCGAAGATGCTGATTTCATTGCCTTTCAAGCCATGTGGGTAGCCCGAGCCGTCGAACTTTTCGTGGTGATGCAGGCAGACATCCAGAACGATTGCATTGACCTGCTGGCTCTCCTCCAGAATCCTCAGGCCAGCCTCGGGATGGTGTTTCATGGCGGTGAACTCTTCCTGGGTCAACCGGCCGGGCTTATTGAGGATCTGCGGGTCAATCATCATTTTCCCGACATCATGCATCAACCCGGCCACACCGGCCTCGCGCACCTGCTCATCCTGCATGCCCATGCGCCTGGCAAGTGAAACCATCAAGGCGCATACCGCAACGGAATGCATGTAGGTGTACTCATCCGAGGTTTTCAGCCGGGACAGGCTGATAAGGGCATGAGGGTGGCGCAATATCGAATTGGATATTTCCTCCACGAGCAGCCCGACATCATCCACATTCATGGCCCGGCCCATCTTGGCTTCGCTGAACATGGTCATGACGGCATTCTTGGCCCTGCCGCAGATAAGCCGGGCACGCAGAAGTTCTTTCTCCATGCTGACAGGAGTGGTGTCATCTTCGGCGCTGGCTGGCGCGTCCGGATGACTGGCAGGAGATTTACCCCGGCGAGTATCGATCCAGACTTCCTCGGTGTCCGACTGCTGGATGCGCTTGAGGACTTCAATATCGTCAAGCACGACTTCGACCTGGTTTATCCAGAAAGGATCATTGACCCAAGGGCGGCAGAACTTGTGGATGTGCATGCCCAGTGAAAGCTCGGAAACAAGAATTTTTCTCAGCATGTTCAGCCACCGATATGTTTTTCGGTGGGATGAGAGAGAGCAGTCAATAGCAGTGGGCAAGTAACTGAAGGTATTAAGAAATTACAATGCATGAATTTATAATCGATGATCGGCATGACCTCACCTCTACTGGTTGTAAGGATCGTCCTGATCTCGTTGTGCCAGTATACGGGGCATTTCGTGAAAAAATCATGCGCATTTATATGGCGTCAATAAGCGGGTGATTATTTAATTATCAATAGAATCAGCCAATTGGGATTTTTTGTTTTCTGGCGTCAAAAACAGATCTTTAAAAAATAAGTTAAAGACGAAAATGTTGTTTTTTATACAGGCCTGTATCGCGATTTATATAATTGTTTTGTTATGCAATAACATTCTTTTCGAGGGGGTGGTGCGTTACAGCATGTCGTTTGGGCATTGTGCTGTTCTGCTACATTTGGAGCATTCAGGAGCCGCATCGAAAGGACCTGATCGGAGGCCGGACGGCCAGAAACGGTTCAGGTGGCGTTAAGGAATTTTTGACGGATGTCGTGCTCTAATCCGCTCATTAGCGTTCGTTAAATCAGGAGTTTCATCAATGTCTAGCTCGCGCCATTTGATTCTTGCCGCTCTTGCTGTGGCCATGCTGTCCGGATGTGCGTCGCCCAACCCTTACGACAGCAATCAGGGGCAGGCACAAAACTCGGGTGGCATGAACAAGACAGCCAAGTACGGTGGGCTGGGAGCATTGGCTGGTGCCCTGGCGGGTGCGGCAATCGATCACAACAACCGTGGCAAAGGCGCATTGATCGGCGCCGCAGTGGTGGGTGCCGCATCGGCAGGCTATGGCTATTACGCCGACAAGCAGGAAGCCGCGCTGAGGGCGAGCATGGCCAATACCGGCGTTGAAGTGCAGCGTCAGGGTGACCAGATCAAACTGATCATGCCGGGTAACATCACCTTCGCTACCGACTCTTCCTCCATCGCCAGCAGCTTTTACTCACCGCTCAATAACCTGGCGGGCTCACTCAAGCAGTACAGCCAGAGCAACATCGAGATCGTGGGTTACACCGACAGCACCGGCAGCCGCCAGCACAACATGGACCTGTCCTTGCAGCGTGCGCAAAGTGTCAGCACTTACCTGACGTCCCAGGGTGTGGATGCGACTCGTCTGTCGGTGCGCGGTGCAGGTCCTGACCAGCCGATTGCCAGCAACGCCGATGTCAACGGACGCGCCCAGAACCGTCGTGTCGAGGTCAACCTCAAGCCTATTCCAGGCCAGCAGTACGAGCAGTATCAACAGTAACCATTGTTCGCGAATGAATTCGCTCCCCCCGTAGGAGTGAATTCATTCGCGATGAAATCAGCTCAAGCCCTTGAGCCGATCCAGCAAGCGATCCTTCTCTTCCCACAATCCGTTGATCCACTGCTGGAACTCCAGCCGGTAGGCCTGATCCTGATCGTAGTTCTTGCCGATGAATTGAGGCGGAATCTTTATCTCTTCAAAGTGCGCTACCACTTCCTTCACGTTGCCACACAGCAGGTCCCAATAGCCCGGTTGCCCGCCTGGATAATGAATGGTGACGTTGATGATCGACTCAAGCTGTTCGCCCATGGCATCCAGTACGAATGCGAGCCCGCCGGCCTTGGGCTTGAGCAGGTTGCGAAACGGTGAGTTCTGTTCGGCGTGCTTGGCTTTGGTAAAGCGTGTGCCTTCGGCAAAGTTGAAAATGCCCACCGGGTTATGACGGAATTTGGCGCAGGTACGGCGAGTGGTTTCCAGGTCCTTGCCTTTCTTTTCCGGGTGTTTGGCCAGATATGCCTTGGAATAGCGTTTCATGAACGGAAAGCCCAGCGCCCACCAGGCCAGGCCAATCAACGGCACCCAGATCAGCTCCTGCTTGAGAAAGAACTTCAACGGGCGAATGCGTCGATTGAGTACGTACTGCAAGACCATGATGTCGACCCAGCTCTGATGATTGCTGGTGATCAGGTACGAGTGTTCATAGTCCAGCCCTTCAAGGCCGCTCAACTGCCAGCGAGTGTGGCCAAGCAGCCTGATCCAGGCATTGTTGCAACTGATCCAGGTTTCCTGAATATGAATCATCAGCCAGTCGGTCAGACGCTGGGCAGCCTTGAAGGGCAGGCATATCTTGAAAAACGTGACCACGAACAGCACTGCGCAGCAGGCAATGGTGTTGAGCGCCAACAACAGCGAGGCGATGAAGCCGCGCAATGGGGCAGGCAAGGAATCCATGACGGATAGTGACTCCAGAGGGTAATGGGATGCGGTACAGACTGCACCCTGGCAGTCTGCACAGATGGCATCGGTATGTGTATCAGGAAAGTGTGTCTGCCTGAATGGCGGTCAGGGCGATGGTGTAGACGATGTCGTCGACTTGCGCGCCACGTGGCAGATCGTTCACCGGTTTGCGCAGTCCTTGCAGCATCGGGCCCAGGCTCACGCAGTCGGCGCTACGCTGTACCGCCTTGTACGTGGTGTTGCCGGTGTTCAGGTCCGGGAACACGAATACCGTTGCACGCCCGGCCACCTGGCTGTCCGGTGCCAGTTGGCGAGCGACGTCCTCGTTGGCGGCGGCATCATACTGCAACGGGCCATCGATCAGCAGGCCGCGCTGGGTTTCACGGGCCAGCAGGGTGGCTTCGCGAACTTTTTCCACTTCCTCGCCACTGGCGGAATTGCCGCTGGAATAACTGATCATCGCCACCCGTGGCGCGATACCGAATGCGACGGCGGAGTCGGCACTTTGCAGGGCAATTTCGGCCAGCTCGCTGGCACTTGGATGCGGGTTCATGATGCAGTCGCCGTACACCAGTACCTGCTCGGGAAACAGCATGAAGAACACCGATGAAACCAGGGTGCAGCCGGGGGCGGTCTTGATCAGTTGCAGCGCCGGGCGAATGGTATTGGCGGTGGAGTGAATGACACCCGATACCAGCCCGTCGACCTCATCCAGCGCCAGCATCACAGTGCCGATCACCACGGGATCTTCCAGTTGCTGCTCGGCCATGGGAGCGTTGAGGCTTTTGTTCTTGCGCAACTCGACCATCGGCGCGACATAGCGTTCGCGAATCAGGTCAGGGTCCAGAATCTCCAGTCCCGGCGGCAATTCGATACCTTGAGCCTGAGCAATCGCCTGAACCTCTTCGGGCTTGGCCAGCAGGACGCACCGTGCAATGCCGCGTGCCTGACAGATCGCCGCCGCCTGAATGGTCAATGGCTCGTTGCCTTCGGGCAGGACGATGCGCTTGTTGGCGGCCTGGGCGCGCTGGATCAACTGATAACGGAACACGGCAGGCGAAAGGCGCAGCTCCCGTGGCGTACCGCAGCGCTGATGCAGCCAGGCGGCATCCAGGTGACCGGCGACAAAGTCAGTGATGATTTCCGCTCGCTCGCGGTCATCGATGGGGATTTCCTTGTTCAACTGATTCAGGCGCGTGGCGGTGTCATAAGAGCCGCTGCTCACCGACAGCACCGGCAAGCCGGCCTGTAGCGCACCTCGGCACAGTTCCATGATGCGCGGGTCGGGCACGGTGTCGCTGGTCAGCAACAGACCAGCCAGCGGCACACCATTCATGGCTGCCAGACTGACTGCCAGGATGATGTCGTCACGGTCGCCCGGCGTCACGACCAGAACGCCTGGCTTGAGCAATGGCACGGTGTTGAGCACGGTTCGGGCGCAGATGATGATTTTCGACATGCGCCGTTGCTCGTAGTCCCCGGCATTGAGCACCTGCGCGCCGAGCAGTTCGGCGACATCGCGGGTGCGCGGGGCATTGAGTTCGGCCTGGAATGGAATACAACCCAACAGGCGGAAATCGCCACTGCGCAGTAGCGGAGAGTGCTCTTTCAGGCGAGCGGCGAAGACTTCCATGCTCTCTTCGGTACGCACCTTGTTGAGGATCACGCCCAGCACTTTCGGGTCTTTCGGCCCTCCGAACAGTTGGGCCTGCAATTCGACCCGGCCCGACAGCTCGGTGAGCACTTCGTTTTCCGGGGCCGATACCAGAATCACTTCGGCATCCAGGCTCTTGGCCAGATGCAGGTTGACCCGTGCGGCATAGCTGGCGTTACGGGTGGGCACCATGCCTTCGACAATCAGCACATCCTTGCCCACGGCAGCTTGCTGGTAAAGGCTGATGATTTCTTCCAGCAGCTCATCCAGTTGGCCATCACCCAGCATGCGCTCCACATGCGCCAGGCCTAGAGGCTGTGGTGGTTTGAGGCCGTGGGTGCGGGCCACCAGTTCGGTCGAGCGTTCAGGGCCGAGATCGCCCGGATGGGGTTGTGCGATCGGCTTGAAGAAGCCGACCTTCAGGCCCGCACGCTCAAGGGTGCGAACCAGACCCAGGCTGATGGATGTCAAACCCACGCCAAAATCTGTGGGGGAAATGAAAAAAGTCTGCATACCGGCTTCTCGATTGAGCAGTGCAATGGCCGAGGCGAAATGGACAGCCATTCGACCAGAAAAAAATCAGGGAGCCGTCTAACGCGACTCCTCGGTGCCAAGACTATCGTTATCTGATGACTTCGCACACCAGCCACAGTGAAAGCCCTGACCTATTTTTTGTTGGCGCTGCGCCGCGTCCATTACCCAGGCACGCGATTGCCATGGCGGTTGATGGCGAAGGTGTTGCGTATGCCCGCAGGACAACACTGCGACCCAGTGGCCGTCTTCATCCTGTCGAAAATCAATAACCGTTGAGTTTTCCAATCGGGGCCGTCTGTCAGAGTTGCGTTCGCTTTCGTGCGATTGCTTGGTTAAACTTGCCCGTTCTTCAATCTTAAGCAAAAGGTCCTGTCCCATGCCGATCGCCGCTAACAAGGCTGTCTCTATTGACTATACCCTGACCAACGACGCTGGTGAGGTCATCGACAGCTCTGCCGGCGGTGCTCCGCTGGTCTACCTGCATGGCGCCGGCAACATCATTCCGGGCCTGGAAAAGGCACTGGTCGGCAAAGACGTCGGTGACGAGCTGAAAGTCGCCATCGAGCCTGAAGATGCCTACGGTGAATACTCTGCCGAACTGGTCAGCACTCTGAACCGCAGCATGTTCGAAGGTGTCGATGAACTTGAAGTCGGCATGCAGTTCCACGCTTCGGGCCCTGACGGCAGCATGCAGATCGTGACCATTCGCGACCTGGATGGCGACGATGTTACCGTTGATGGCAACCACCCGCTGGCGGGTCAGCGCCTGAATTTCGAAGTCAAGATCGTGAGCATCCGTGATGCCAGCCAAGAAGAACTGGCTCATGGCCACATTCATGGCGAAGGCGGTCATCAGCACTGATTTGTGCTGCTAAGCTCAGGTAACTGACAAGGGCGCTCTGGCTGTTCTGCGATGACGACTTTCGTTACGCGGTCTGCCACGGCGCCTTTTTGGTTCGCTCGGGCTTCAGGGGGGAGGATTTCATGAGTGCTTTTCACGACATCACACTGAAGGCGCTGAACGGGCAGGAACTGCCTCTGGCGCCTTTGAAGAACAAAGTGGTTCTGGTCGTCAATGTGGCCTCCAAGTGTGGGCTTACACCACAATATGCGGCGCTTGAAAGCCTTTATCAGCTGTACAAGGACAAAGGCTTCAGCATTCTGGGCCTGCCGTGCAATCAGTTTGCCGGACAGGAACCTGGCTCCGAGCAGGACATTCAGGCCTTCTGCGAACTCAATTACGGCGTGACCTTTGCGCTGGGCGAGAAGCTGGAAGTCAACGGGGCGCAACGTCACCCGCTGTACCGTCTGCTGGCTGGCGAGGGGGCCGAGTTTCCTGGCGATATCACCTGGAACTTCGAGAAGTTTCTGGTCGGTCGCAATGGTGGCGTGATTGCCCGTTTTTCACCACGCATGGCGCCGGATGATCCTGCCGTTATTCAGGCAATCGAAAAGGCTCTGGCCTGACGTCATCGTACTGCGTTTGCCCGGCATTCAGCCCGAAATGGATTTGACGGTCTGGCCTTTGGCCTGTGCATCGTTGGCCGGGCAAGCGCTGAACAACTGCTGCTCGAACTGATCGATGATCGCCGTCCAGCCCTGACGACTTGCATGCTTGCGAGCATTCAGACGTACCCTGCGCAGGGCTTCACTGTCCTCTATCAGCCAGTGTGCGGCATCAATGAACGCTTCCTCATCACCGGGCATGGCCAGCGCGCCATTGTGACCGTGACGAATATGCTGCCCGGCAGCCGCCTCGTCGTAGGCGACCACACCAAGCCCTGATGCCAGCGCCTCAAGCACGACATTGCCGAATGTCTCGGTCAGGCTTGGAAAAAGAAACAGATCGCCGGATGCGTAATGCGCTGCCAGCGCCTCGCCGCGCTGCGCCCCGCAGAAAATCGCATCGGGTATCTGCTGTTCCAGAGTGGCACGTTGCGGCCCGTCTCCGACCACAATCAGTTTCAGGGTGCGCCGCGGATAGCTCTCTTTCAGTGTCTCGAAGCACGTCTTGAGCAAGCCGAGGTTCTTTTCCGGTGCCAGCCTGCCGACATGCAGGATGGCGGTATCACCCACCTGCAACCCCCAACTTTCGCGAAGCGCCTGCGAGCGTCTGGAAGGATGAAACAACTGGCTGTCCACGCCGCGAGACAACAACTCGATCCGCTCGAAACCACGCCGCTCCAGCTCCATCTTCTGGCTGATACTGGGGACAAGCGTCATGCGCGAGCGATTGTGGAACCAGCGCAGATAGTGGGTCAGCAAGCGGGTGATGAACCCCATGCCGTATTGCTGCGTGTATTGCGGGAAATTGGTATGAAAGCCACTGATCACCGCAATCCCCAACCGCCTGGCCGCTCGCAATGCAGAAAGCCCCAGCGGCCCTTCGGTGGCGATATACAACACGTCCGGGCGCCGCCGCTGCCAACGGCGCAACAGCTTGTGCATCGAAGACTGGCCCCATTGCAAACCCGGATAACCCGGTATCGGCCATCCCCGGCACAGCATCAGATCGTCGGCCGCAGTAAAACCTGCCTCATCACTCTGGCGAGGCCGAATCAGCTCGACCTGATGCCCGCGCAAACGCAACCCGTCACACAGCCGCCCCAACGTATTGGCGACGCCATTGATCTCGGGAGTGAAGGTTTCAGTGATAAGAGTGACATGCAGGATTTTGCTCATGAGAGCAGTCTCGGCTTGTTGCATGTCGGTTATGTGGCTTTTGGGTGATGGATTTGTGACGGGGGAGTTTGAAGGTTAAAGAAAGTCGGCTGTATGAGGTCTCCTTTTAAGAGCAAATAGGAGATTTCAACAAAGGTAAAGTTTGTTTTTTATAGGTACTACATTGTGCGGAGTTTTGATCTGGCAAAGGCGTAGGTTTTTTCTGTAAGTGTTCAATGTATTTGATTGAGTGTTGAAGTCGAGTGCTTTCTGAATAACGTCAGGCTATCGAGTTTCAAGTTCGATAGGCGAAGGCGGTAAGCCGGGTATACCGGTGATGCCTTCTTGATGTGAAAAATAAGGAAGCATGAAATGAAAGTTGACTATAAAAAGTTGAAGTGGATTCGCTCGGCCTTGGGAATTGTGCTGGCGCTTTCAGGGTATGTAGAAATGGCCATGGCTGGTAGCTATCAGTCCTCGGTGAATTTACCAACGGTTCATTCACGAGGGTATCTTTATACTGCCAATATTCCATTGCGCGGAGCGCCGCCAGAAGGTGCGTGGATCAAGAATGTCAGTTGGAACTGGAATGTGACGGGATGGCCGCGAGGGTTGGAGGTTAAATTGTGTCAGGTCAATAACTGCATTGATATTTCTCGTATGCGTGTCGGCTCTACCCAGGTTTTTAGAGGTCAGCTTGCCAATAGAGGTTTTTATTATTCAATCAAGGTGAGTGGTGCAGGCCCTGTGCCTGTCGCCGGGCAATTTGGCCGCATTACAGTAGATTGGTAATCACTATCCCCCTCTCAATCTGAGAGGGGGATGGCTTGCTACCAGTGGGCCATGTCTTTGAACTTCTGAGGAAGGCTGTCATTGAAATCCAGGATTTTCTCTAGGATTTTCGCAGGTGGTGTACCTTTAAAAAGCTCTGTTTCGTAAAGTTCTCCGCGAAGCTTTTGCACTGAAGACATCGTTTTTGCAAAATACAATCTTGTTTCGTCAGTGACTATCTGGCCGGTTGTGGTATAGCGGATGATTGGGTAGTCAGTAACATCAAATAACTCAAATACCAACGAGTTATAAGCGTACTCATATGCCATTTTTGCTGCTTGAGTCGGGTCCTTGCCGGCCTCGTCAAGGAGTTCAGACCGGAATGTTGATCCCTTGGGAAACGTGTCTCTTTTTCCTTGACTGACTATCGAACCCTCGTTCTGAGTCGCATCCAACACTTGCTTGAATGACATCCCTTCTTCAGTTTGCGCAGTAGCCGTGGCTTTTGATCGCGGGCCCAAGCAGGTGACATTGGGAAATGGCGAATCGGTATGAGTTTGCATTTTCCGACTCCGCTCAGGTTAAACAGCATCGTGCTTGAGTTGACGGCTCTGCTGGCTAGTCACTCTTTCCAGCGCTGCCGGCCTGGGCTCGAAGTCTTTGTCGTTGACGGCGGACTTCCTTTGTTCCGGGCTCATGTTCTGCAGGAAGTAAGTGGATCGTGGTTGCACCAGACGGGTCAGCGTTGCGGCTGAGGGAATGATTGCCGTGCCGGGGCCTTGTGCCGCTTTTTTAACGTCACTGAAAACCTGGGCAAAACGGCTGGAGCGCGGTTCTGGCATTTTTTCCAGCGCGGCAGGTTTGTAAGCGGTTTGTGTTGCGGCAGTTTTTGTTTTGACTTCCATGGTGTTGCCTCCTGTGGGTTTATTGCAGGAGAGCAAAGAGGGTGCCAGTTTTTATAATTTGTTTTTGACGGTGGGCGATGCTTAGTGTTTAAAGGGTTTTAATAAGTGTCCTACATAAAGATCCTACAGCTTGTTTTATATTGATATCACGGCAAGGTTTTTCCCATGGCGGTAATGTATTGCCAGTGGTTTTTTTAGTTGTTTTATAGGGGGGGTTAAAGCGTGTTCTTTTCATTGCGTAGGATATTTCTTTTTATAGGTTTCAGAAGCGCATCCATGCGCTCCTGTAAAAATCAGCGTTCTCTCACCCAGAACAACGTCGCCCCAGCCACTGCCGCTGGCATCATCAGGATATTGAGCATCGGTACCAGCAACGCCAGATAAACGATGCCGCCGAAGCTCAGGCTTTGCCAGCGCTTGCTTTTCAGCCAGTCGAGCATTTCGTTCCAGCCCAGCTTGTGGTTGTCCGCCGGGTAGTCGATGTACTGGATAGCCATCATCCAGATCCCGAAGAGCAGCCAGAGCGGGGCGGCGATCAGGTTGACCACCGGGATGAAGGACAGAATGAACAGCCCGAGCATGCGCGGCAGCATGTAGCCCAGCTTGCGAGCCTCGCGGGCCAGTGTGCGGGGGATCATGGCCGCCAGTTCGGCCCAACTGAAGTCAGGTGATTCATCCTTGCCACGAATCACGGCTTCGACTTTCTCGGATAGAAAGCCATTGAAGGGGGCGGCGATGATGTTGGCTATCATGGTGAAGGTGAAAAACACCATAAACAGCACCAGTGCCACGAACAGCGGCCAGAGGATGTAGTTCAGAAAGCTCAGCCAGTGCGGCAAGGTCGGCATGAAAGCATCGACCCAGATGCCGAACTGATGCAGGGCCAGATAGATCAGGCCACAGAACAGCACCAGGTTGATGCTCAGCGGCAGCAGGACAAACAGGCGCAGGCCAGGGCTGAGGACCAGTTTCAGGCCTTCTTTCAGGTATTGCGGGCCTGTGAGGGCAGGGGCGGGCATGGCAGCCTCCGAAAAATGGAAAACGCTCGACCTTACCGACTTTGCCGGGCGCTTGAAAGGGCTGTCAGCGGCTCATTGAGCGGTATCGGCATGGCCGTTGTGCATAGAAGTGGACTATGAGGTGGATTGTGAATCGATATTTCCTTACCCTTCTTCACCCCGATAGGCTCTGCATCACTTTCTTGACCTATCCTTTGCAACTCTTGATGGAGTCATCAATGAGGGTGCTGGTAGAAAAGGCATGACGGCTGGCCCTCAGGGCGTTGCCGATTACCAGACCTCGTCGAACATCTAGAGCGCGTAATGTGTTGCTGCGGCAGGGGCTCGCAGTTTCAGAACTTTCAGGATTGCCGAGCTACAGAGCACTTCCCCAAGTGTATCGGCAGTCCTTTTTTATCCAGCCGTTCCGACCGCGGCAAACCGGTCGGTCGATAGGAGTGTGTCATGTCCGACGTACGTCATTCCCGAGTGATTATTCTCGGCTCCGGCCCTGCCGGTTACAGCGCTGCGGTCTATGCCGCACGTGCCAACCTCAAGCCTTTGCTGATCACCGGCATGCAGGCTGGTGGTCAATTGACCACTACCACTGAAGTCGATAACTGGCCGGGCGACCCCCATGGCCTGACCGGTCCAGCATTGATGGAGCGTATGCGTGAGCATGCCGAGCGTTTTGAAACCGAGATCGTGTTCGACCACATCAATTCCGTGGATCTGGCTGGCAAGCCATTCAGCCTCACTGGCGACAGCGCGGTCTACACCTGCGATGCTCTGATCATCGCCACTGGCGCCAGCGCTCGTTACCTGGGCTTGCCGTCGGAAGAAGCGTTCATGGGCAAGGGCGTTTCCGCTTGCGCCACCTGCGATGGTTTCTTCTATCGCAACCGTGAAGTGGCTGTGGTCGGTGGTGGTAACACTGCTGTGGAAGAGGCGCTGTATCTGGCCAATATCGCCAGCAAGGTAACTCTGGTTCACCGTCGCGAGACTTTCCGTGCCGAGAAGATCCTGATCGACAAACTTCACGCTCGTGTGGCCGAAGGCAAGATCGAACTCAAGCTGAACGCAACCCTGGATGAAGTGCTGGGCGACAACATGGGCGTGACCGGTGCTCGCCTGAAGAACAACGACGGCACCAGTGACGAGCTGAAAGTCGACGGTGTGTTCATCGCGATCGGCCATACCCCGAACACTTCGCTGTTTGAAGGTCAACTGGCCTTGAAAGACGGCTACATGGTTGTGCAGGGTGGTCGTGAAGGCAATGCCACTGCGACCAGCGTGGAAGGTGTGTTTGCAGCGGGCGATGTGGCTGACCACGTTTACCGTCAGGCCATCACCTCTGCCGGCGCGGGCTGCATGGCTGCACTGGATGTCGAGCGTTACTTGGACGGTCTGGCGAACGCTTCGTTCTGATCTGCCCCGTAGGAGCGGATTTATCCGCGAAAATCTTCGCGAATGAATTCGCTCCTACGGCGTTATCAGCCCTTGCGCTTCAAGGGCTCACCTTCAAACTTCACACCGGCCAGGCCATGGGCGATCAATGCCCGGATATTGCCGTGGTCGTTGCCTTCTGGCGTGGCTTGTACCGAGCGGTAGTGCTCGCCGAAAGCCAGCAGGGTTTCTTCGTCACTCAAACCTTCCAGCAGGGCCAGGCCCAGTGTCTTGCACGAGCCTTCGTTCTGGCCGGCTGCGTTTTCGACGCTGCCGTTCTTGAACGCTTGAGGCTGATAGTCATAGCCCGCCGCAATGAATGCCAGGGTATCGGCAAAGGCGTGTTCGCCGCTCTTGAGGCTGGTACGCAGGGTGTTCAGATCAGTCATGCTTGGTTTCCTTGGCAAACGCCGCTTTCTGTTCGGCGCTGGCTTCTTTCTGGTATTGGGCTTTCCACTCGTTGTACGGCATGCCGTAAACCACTTCGCGTGCCTCGTCGAGGCTGACATCGATCTGTTTCTCGTCGGCAGCGGCCTTGTACCACTTGGACAGGCAGTTGCGGCAGAAACCGGAGAGGTTCATCAGGTCGATATTCTGGACGTCCTTGCGGCTGTCCAGGTGCGCGACAAGACGGCGGAAGGCGGCGGCTTCAAGTTCGAGGCGTTGTTGCTCGGTCATGATGGGCTCTGTTGGCTAGGGGGCAAGGGGAGGCAATGAGTCATTCACCGGATCTCCCTTTCTTCAAGTGTCGACCTCCATTGATGACGACACTGCTTCCTGTGGTGTATCGGGCTTCCAGCAAATAGAAGACGGCTTCGATCAAGGGCTCTGCGCCAGGCTCGAATTGCAGCAGCGCTTTTTTCAGCGTCTGGCGTCGATATTCCTCATCGCTGTCCGGTTTGAGGATCAGCAGCCCCGGCAAGATCGCGTTTACACGAATGTCCGGAGCATATTTCTCGGCGAACGACAGCACCATGTTTTGCAGGGCGGCCTTTGTGGCGGCATAGGCAATATGGCTTTTGCTGCCACGAGACGAGGTGTCATCGCATATGTGGATGATGTCGGTTTTTTCCGGGCTGGCCAGCAATTGGCCCAATGCCAGGTTCAGATGGTAAGGCGCTTCGACGTGGAGCTTGAACATGGTGTTCAGGTTTTCCAGGCTATCGTCCAGCCACAACGAGGCGTTGTGGATGATTGCGCGCAGGCCATCGTAGTTCGAGTTGATGTAGTCGATCAGCGCCAGACGATCCTGCTCCACTCCCAGATCGGCTTGAAACTGCACGATATCGGGATGAGGCGAGGTTTCTTTCAAGGTGCGGCTGACGCTGATGACGCTATAGCCTGCCTGTGCCAACCGTATGGCAAGTTCCAGGCCGACTCGTTGGCTGGCGCCGGTTACAAGGATCGTTTTATTCATGCGGTGCAGTTGGCTTCAAGGTTTTTCGAGCATAAAACCTGCCCGACTCAAAGGCCCAAGCATAACTGAAGTTATGCCAAGAGTGCGGGCAAGCTCTTGAAACCCGAGTTTTACACAACGCTATCTCAATTGCTGCCAACCGATTTACCTGTCGCTTCAGGCGCGGAAGGTATCTTGTTCAGCCAACTGGCCAGCAGGTGGGTAGACAGTGGAATGAACCAGTAAACCATCAGCGGCGTAAGAATCAGGGTGCTGATCATGATGCGTGGCGCCAGTTCCAGATGACTGAGCAACGGCCCCAGCAGGAAATTGAAGATCAGCGAGACGGGGAAGAAGGCCAGCCAGATGGCCACGGCCTGTTTCCAGCGCGGAGGGCGTTGGTTAGCCGTACCGAACCAGCCATCGATTCCGCTGACACGGCGCTCCGAAGGCTGGGCAAAAAGCCCGCTTCCACGCACCAACCATGAGCGTCGAGAGGCTGAGTGCTCCCATGCGTGCATGGTTTCGGCATCGGCGAAGCGGAAAATGATCTGGAATTCATCGTCCCCGGGAGGCGGCGCGAGGACACCGGAGCCCAGATAGCCGGGAAAATCGGTAGCAAGCTGTTCGCCTTCATGCAGCCAGGTCATGAGTTCCTGGTAACGGCCATGGGCAACGCGGCGTGCAACCATCAAGGTGACGGGATGGGTAGACATTGTGTATCTCCGATAGACGAGTGAGATTCCCGGGTAGGGAAGTCACATGACACGGCTCCGGGGTGGTGGGGCTGTGTCAGCTTCGTTTGAAAACAAGCAAGGATTGTTCCTGAAAACGCTGTAGGAAGCTATCTGAGGTTATCGGTGCATGGTGGGGTGCAGGCGTTGATGCTGCTTGTGCAGGTAGCGAAGCAAACGCTCCGCGTCTTCCTTGTTGTCCTGATTCAGTCGATAAGCCCCCATGCCGTTTTCAGTCACGCGCTCCAGCGTTCCCTTTATCGGAATCGGGGCGTTTCCCAGTGGATTGAACCAGGCGCTGAACTGCTTGGGCAATTTCCTCTGCTTGCGGTACTCAAGCAAGACACCCTTGAAAGACACCTCATGAATCCAGAGTGAAGTCAGCGAGCCCTTTTCGGTTTCCAGTGCAAGGGGCTCCGCGAGGATAAGGCGCCATGGACGGACCCGCGGACCCTCTTCATAGATGCTGGGTGTGCCGAGTTCCAGATGCAAGGCATGAAACTCATCCTCGACCAGATGCAGAGGGAAGTTCATTTGCTGATCTTCGAACTGTGCGTGGAGCGTCACCTGCTCATGGGCCGCCAGACGTGTCAGCAGGTTCTGGATCTGCACGCCGCCGTTCACCATCAGGCTGCGCGTACTGTCACGTACGTTGAGCCTTGGGTTGTGCTGCATGCTCTGGATGAAATCCAGTTCAGCCTGCGTGAGGATGGAATCGGGCTGCATGATGAACTCGTACGGACCGGTAGACGATGAGGAGAAAGACCGTAAATTCCCTGTTCTGTTCTGACCGTTCGTCATTTTTGTTCAAAATATTTCCCGGAAATTTTGCGGGAGTCCAGCGGATAGGCTACTGCTGCAAAATGCAATCTCAGTAGGCGGATCGATAAGGCATAATGTCCGACTCTTTTACTCTGCCACAGGATTTGTCATGAGAGTCGCTATCATTTCCGGCTCGGTCTATGGATCGGCCGAAGAGGTTGCCCGTCATGCAGGCGCGATTCTGCGCGATGCGGGCCATGAACCCTTGCACAACTCGCGCATCACACTGGCCGAGTTACAGGCTTTCGAGCCTCAGGCCTTGCTGGCCGTGACCTCAACGACTGGCATGGGTGAACTGCCCGACAATATCCTGCCCATCTACTCACAGCTCCGTGACAGTCTGCCTGCCTTCCTGAGAGGCCTGCCCGCCGGTGTGATTGGCCTGGGCGATGCCAGCTATGGCGATACTTTCTGTGGCGGCGGCGAACAGATACGCGAGTTGTTCGCCGAACTGGGCGCAGTTGAGGTGCAGGAAATGCTGCGTCTGGATGCGAGCGAAAGCGTTACGCCGGAAAGCGATGCCGAGCCCTGGCTGGCGGAGTTCATCAAGCATCTGGGGTAAGACCCTTATATTGAATTGGCGCGGGAATGTTCATGCATTTCAGCGCCTTTTAAGTGCAAGAAAGGCTTTTTCTTTTTGATATGTAAGATATATGTATTACATATGTAGGACGCGGATGGATTTTTATCCGGCTATCAATTGATATTCCCCAGCTCCGATATTCAAAGAGTGCCCACTCGATGAATAAGGAGTATCAAATGCCAAAGTCTATTGTTGGCAACCTGCCACAGTTTTCTATAAAAGCACCTCCCAAGAAAGAAGCCCCCAAGATAAACGCGCCCCAGGTCAGCCAGATCCTGAGCGAGGCCAGCAGCACGAACTTTGGTGCCATCAGCCTGCTGGTGATGGAAAAAAGAGGCATGAAGCCGCTTTTCAAGGGCTTCAATCCCGAGCAGATCACGCCCAAGGAACTGACGAGGGCGGGTATGAGGCTTTATAACGGCGGGTTGATCGATAATCACACGGCAGAGCTCTTGAGCCGTACCGGGGACGAGTTCGACAAGAAGGGCAAAGTTGTAAACCCGGACAAGCAAATAAATGCTCTGGAGTTTTTTGCCGAACGAATTGCCGAGATGAAAAGCAAGGCCTTGATGGGCGACCCTTATGCACAGATTCTGCTGCCCGATTACGTCAAGGCCATCCATGTCATGCAGAACCTGTACACCTTTGCTACCACCGGCACGAGCATGGAGGTGATGAAAATCAAGGAAGCAGAGAAACTCGGAAGGCCTCCCTTGATTCCGAGGCCTGACAAGTAAAAATATCAGGCCCTGCCGTCAATGAAATGCACTGTTGGGCGGTAGTTGGCTCAGCCTCTCCATCACCTTGAGCCGTTGTACAGGATCGTTACTCAGTAGCAGTGCATGCTCCAGGTCGAAGCGTTCGGCCTGCGGGCATTCAAGGGTCTGATACAGGCCGGCGCGAGCCAGGTGGTCGTGGCTGGTTGCATGGCCCAGTTCGACTATCCGGTCGGCATCCTTGAGTGCGGCAATGAAGTTGTCATTGACCAGATGCAAATGGCGCAAGTTACGTGACATGCGCTGCAACATATCCAGGGGGGTGGCACGGGCCATGTGCTCGACCCGCAGTTGCATGTCCGGCCCGAATTGGCGCACCAGCAGTTCACGGCAATCCTTGGGATAAAGCCGGCGCCCGCTGCAAGGGTCCAGCAGGTGATCGGCACCCGGCACGCGCAGCAGAAAATGCCCGGGGAAGTTGACGCCCTCCAGCGTGATGTTAAGGCGCCTGGCCAGCTCCATCGCAATCAGCGCAATCCCCAGTGGCTGGCCCTGACGGCGTTGCACGATCTTGTGCAGCAGGGCCGATTCCGGCTTGGGAGGGTTCCAGTCGTCCTGCTTGAACCCAAGGCTGTTGAGCTGCCGCAACAAGGGCTGCGCCAGTTCCGACTCAGGCAAGACCGGCAGGGCTGCACTGAGCTGGCGCTGCAACTGGTTGATCTCTTCTGTCGCCAGATGAGGCAAGAACTGTGGCTCATGCTCGGCCGAAATCCATAACGCGGCCTCGAACACTGAGGGTGGTGTGCGTTGCAGGCACGCCATGCAATTTTGTCGTGGAGTCATTGGCCACTCCGTGTGGGCTCGTTCGTCTGAAACACTCACAACCATGCCTTTTTTAACCCTGGCTGCGGCTTTCGTCCAGCGGTGCTTGCATATGCCTGAATGGTCAGTTGCTTTCCCCGGTAGCGCCTATACTCGCTTTATTAACAAGAACCGGGGAGCACTATTAAATGTTTGCTCTCATGCAACGGTCACGTACCGAAGCTCTTCATCTGGTCTGCGACCCGCAGACAGGTCTCAAGGCTGTCATCGCGATTCATAACAGCCGCCTGGGGCCAGCTCTGGGTGGATGTCGTTATATGACCTATCCAGATGAAGAGAGCGCCATCGAAGATGCTATCCAGTTGGCAAGAAGCATGAGCTACAAAGCGGTTCTCGCCGGCTTGCCTCTGGGGGGCGGGAAAGCGGTGATCATGCGGCCTCCACACCTCTACAGTCGTGCTGCTGTCTTTGAATCCTTTGGCCGCTTCATTGAAACCCTGGATGGTCGTTACATCACGGCTGTGGACAGCGGCACTTCCAGCGAAGATATGGACTGCATTGCCCTGCATACCCGCCATGTCACCAGCACCAGCGAATCCGGGGACCCTTCACCCTATACCGCCATGGGCGTCTTCGCAGGTATTCGCACCACGGCCATGGCGCGTCTGGGCAGCGATAATCTCGAAGGTTTGCGCGTTGCGATTCAGGGGCTGGGTCATGTGGGCTACGCCCTGGCTGAAATGCTTCATGCGGCAGGTGCCGATCTGTTGGTCAGCGATCTGGACAGCGGCAAGGTGCAACTGGCGATGGAGCAGTTCGGTGCTCACCCTGTCGCGTGCGAGGCTCTGATGAGCACGCCTTGCGACATCCTGGCGCCTTGTGCTCTGGGCAGCGCCTTGAACTGCCAGAGTGTGCCGCAACTGCGTTGCGCTGCCGTGGCCGGTGCCGCCAATAACCAGTTGAGCAGTCTGCAGGTCGCGGAGCAGCTTGAAGCACGCGGTATTCTTTATGCGCCGGACTATGTCATCAACTCCGGCGGGCTCATTTATGTAGCACTCAAACACAAAGGAGAAAATCAGAACGCTATCACCGCGCATCTTTTACGAATCGGACTACGATTGACGGAGGTGTATGCCCATTCTCAGGCCGAAAAGCGCTCACCCGCGTGTATCGCCGATGAATTGGCAGAACGCCTGTTGAATGTCGAATGACGGCCCACCATCCCGGTGCCTTTCGACCTGATCTTCGCAGCCAAAAGCCGCGAGTCATGATCATCACGCATACCCCGCGTGATAGGAGTAGCGAATGTCCAATAAGATCGAGCTTGCGTACACCCGTTACCTGGCCCCCGACGGTCGTTTGACCGGAGAGCTTCCCCCTTGGGCCGATGATTTCAACCTGCTGACCCGCCTTTACCGGCAAATGGTGCTGACCCGGCTTTTCGACCAGAAAGCCGTCGCCCTGCAACGCACCGGCCGCATCGGCACCTACGCGCCAACCCTTGGCCAGGAAGCCATTGGTGTTGCCATTGGCAGCCTGATGCATCCTGAAGACGTACTGGTTCCTTATTACCGTGACACCGCCGTGCAACTGATGCGTGGCGTGCGCATGGAAGAAATCCTTCTTTACTGGGGCGGAGACGAACGAGGCAGCGCCTATGCCGAACCTGCCGTGGCCCAGGACTTTCCCCTGTGCGTACCGATTGCAACCCAGGCCTTGCATGCCTGCGGTGTAGCCAGTGCGTTCAAGATCAGAGGCGAACATCGCGTGGCTGTTACCACCTGTGGCGATGGCGCGACCAGCAAGGGCGATTTTCTCGAAGCCCTCAATGTCGCGGGCGCCTGGCAATTGCCGGTGGTGTTTGTCGTCAACAACAACCAATGGGCGATTTCCGTTCCCCGGCGCATTCAGTGCGGCGCGCCGACCCTGGCTCAAAAGGCCATTGGAGCGGGGTTCCATGGTGAGCAGGTCGATGGCAACGACATCGTCGCCGTCTACGACCGCATTCAGATTGCCCTTGAACGGGCGCGCAAAGGTAAAGGTCCGGTATTGCTCGAATGCCTGAGCTACCGACTCGGCGACCACACCACCGCCGACGACGCAACCCGCTATCGTTCCGGCGAAGAGGTCAAGCAGGCCTGGCTGGAAGAGCCCGTCAAACGGCTGCAATCCTATATGGTCAGCCAGGGCGTGTGGGACGAAGGGCGCGAGCAGACCCTGATCAGCGAGTGTCAGGGCCTGGTGCAAATGGCGGTAGAAGTATTTGAAAGCACCGGCACCCAGTCTCCCGAGTCCGTCATGCAACACGTCTACGCCAAATGGCCCGCCGCGCTGGCGGAACAGCATGAGTGGTTCATGGAACGTGCTGCACGGCGAGCCGGAGGTGATCATCATGGCCAATGAAAAAGTCAGTCTGCTGGAAGCTGTGAACCTGGCGATGCACCGGGCCATGGCCGAAGATGAAAACGTTGTGGTGCTGGGCGAAGACGTCGGAGTGAATGGCGGCGTGTTCCGCGCGACTCAGGGGCTGCGTGACAGCTTCGGTTTCAAGCGCGTGATCGACTCGCCACTGGCTGAAACCATGCTCGGTGGCCTGGTGGTCGGCATGGCGGCTCAGGGTTTGAAACCCGTGGTGGAAATCCAGTTCATGGGCTTTATCTATGCGGCCATGGAACATCTGGTTTCCCACGCCAGCCGCATCCGTAATCGCACCCGTGGGCGCCTTTCCTGCCCGATGGTGCTGCGCACGCCAATGGGCGCGGGGATTCGTGCTCCCGAGCATCACAGCGAAAGCACCGAAGCCATGTTCGCTCACGTACCAGGCTTGCGAGTCGTCATCCCTTCGTCACCCGCCCGCGTCTATGGATTGTTGCTGGCGGCCATCGACGACCCCGATCCGGTGATCTTCCTGGAGCCGACCCGGCTCTATCGCATGAACCCGCAACCCCTTGTCGATGACGGCAAGCGTTTGCCGCTGGATAGCTGTTTCACCTTGCGTGAAGGCAGCGACATCACCCTGATCAGTTGGGGCGCCAGTGTGCATGAAACCCTGCAGGCTGCCAGTGCGCTGGCCGAGCGCGGTGTTTCGGCAGAAGTCATCGATGTGGCCTGCGTCAAACCCCTGGACCTCGACACCCTTGAAGCCTCCGTGCGCAAGACCGGGCGCTGCGTGATCATCCACGAAGCACCGCGTTCATGTGCCGTCGGTTCTGAAATCGCCGCCAGCCTTTACGAGCGGGCCTTCATGGATCTGCAGGCACCCATCCAGCGTGTCACTGCCCCGGATATTCCACCGCCGTTGTACCGGCTGGAACAGCTCTATATCCCGGCAGTTGAAGACATTCTGCATGCCTGCGACACCGTGCTCGATTTCGCCTGATGCCCAAGGAGGCTTGCGATGAAATATTTCAAACTGCCCGATCTGGGCGAAGGTCTGCAAGAAGCGGAAGTGGTTCAGTGGCACGTCAAGGAAGGTGACACCGTACATGCCGATCAACTGGTGGTTTCGGTGGAAACTGCCAAGGCCATCGTCGATATCCCCGCACCTTATGACGGCGTGGTGGCCAAGCTGTTTGGCGGCGACGGCGATGTTCTGCATGTGGGCGAACCCCTGATGGCCTTTGAAGGCGAGGGCGATGCGGGCACCGTAGTCGGACGCCTTGAAGGTGGTGGCAGCCAGGACGATCAGTTCTGTGTCGGTGCAGCGCCTTCGACCCGTGAACATCTGTCCGTAAAAGCCACGCCCGCAGTGCGCCAACTGGCCCGGCAACTGGGTGTGGAATTGAATGCCCTGGCTGGCTCAGGCAATAACGGCCTGATCACTCGCGCCGATGTCGAACGGGCGGCACAGATCGAACGCGACCGCTTTGGCGGCCAGCGCTTGCGCGGTGTGCGGCGCAGCATGGCGCTGAACATGGCCAAGTCCCATGCCGAAGTGGTGCCGGTGACCATCTTTGGTGATGCCGACTTGCATCGCTGGGCGCAGGCTCGTGATCCATTGATCCGCTTGGGCAAGGCCATGGCCGAAGCCTGCAAGGTGGAACCGGTGCTCAATAGCTGGTTCGACGGCAAATCCCTGTCGATCAAGCAGCATGAAACCCTCAACCTGGGTATCGCCGTGGACACGCCCGATGGCTTGTTCGTACCGGTGCTGCGAGATGTGGGCAACCGAACGGCGGCTGACCTGAAAGAGGGCATGAGCCGATTGCGAGCGGACGTAAAAGCCCGCTCCATCCCGCCGCAGGAAATGATGGGCGCAACCATCACCCTGTCCAACTTCGGCACCCTGTTCGGGCGTTACGCCAATCCGATTGTCGTACCGCCGCAAGTCGCAATCATTGGTGCGGGTGGCATTCGTGAAGAGCCGGTGGCCATGAACGGAGAGGTTGTTATCCACCCGATCCTGCCGCTGTCACTGACCTTCGATCATCGGGCCGTAACGGGAGGCGAGGCGGCGCGCTTCTTCAAGGCGCTGGTGGATGAGCTGGAGAAGCCGGAGTGATGGAGGTGTAACAGGTTGCATCTTTCGCGAATGAATTCGCTCCTACACGGATCGAATTCATTCGCGAACCCCCGATTCACTCGGTTTCAGCTTCGGTTTCACTCAGCAACTCATTCAAGGCATCCGGCTGGCTCTTGAAGGCGCGGGCGAAGATATCGCGGTTTTTCGCCATGTAAATCCCGGCTTCTTCAACCTGGGCTTCCGTCAGCGACGGCACGGCCTTGTTCAACACTGTTGCCAGCAACTCAGCGAGTTCAAGCATCTTGTCATGACGATCAGCTTCGGCTTTATCCATGAACAAACGCTCCAGATCTCGGCTGCTGCGGTATACCACTTCGACGGCCATTCACTACCTCACATGCCCTTGCGATAAATTTAATGAATACTGTATTTTTGTACAGTGTTTAGCATAAGCCAATCCGCTTCCCTTGAATAGTGGCCTTAAAACACATTTTTTGTCTGCCCGGTGTGCCTTGCGACAACCCGTCGCGCTCTCAACCATAGCCTATGGCCCTGTTCCTGCTTTAAAAAGCAGCAGTGCAGAGTGTCATGTGCATACAGCATCATCCGGTTGGTAAAAATTCAGGTTCAGAGGTAGAGCGTCATGGGAAACAAATGGGCAGAAAAGATGCGGCAAAAAGTGCATTCGCAGGCCGAATCGCTGGGGAATCTCTGTGTGGAGAGCTTCCACTTCCTGGCACTGTTCGCCATCGGCGCCATCACTGCCTGGGCATCGGTCGTCGCCTTCCTGGGCATGGTCGAGAAGGGCAACATCACGGTCGATGACATCCTGCTGCTGTTCATCTACCTGGAACTGGGTGCGATGACGGGGATTTACTTCAAGACCAACCATATGCCCGTCCGCTTCCTGATCTACGTCGCCATCACGGCACTGACCCGGTTGCTGATCTCGGACGTCTCCCACCACAACCCGCCGAGTATCGGAATCATCTACCTGTGCGGCGGCATCCTGCTGCTGGCGATTTCGATTCTGGTGGTGCGTTATGCGTCGTACAAATACCCGTCGGCGAAGATTCCTGATCCGTTCAGTAATGTGAAAGGGGCGGTGACGGAGGAGAAGGGCGAGGTTTGATTAAGGGCATTTGGTAGGAGCGAATTCATTCGCGAGAGGCCCGTACATTTGAAGAAGATTTATCGCCTTCAATGACGTCATCGCGGATGAATCCGCTCCTACTGCTGCTTTAAGAGGTTTCAGTCAGTACACATTTTTATGATTGCATCTTTTTGGGCAGGCTGCGCAGCTGCGTTTATGAGTTCTATACACTTTTCAAGCGTGCTGTATTTTTGTATTCCCTGCGTCAGATTTTGTGCGGCGACGCCCGTAGAGAACATTTTTCCAAGGTTTTGAGAAACACCTGATGTGTTTGTGCCGTTTACGGAGGAACTGAAACTGCCGAATACAGACATTGCGTCACGTTTCTTGATGTCGACGGAGTTGTTTAACTCTATTATTTTATTGTTTTCTTCGACTGTTAAGTTGGAGATGTTTTCTTTCAATGCCTCGGCGGATTCTTTTAAGGCAGTTTCATCGACTTTTTTGTTTTGTTCGATGCTCTCTTTTATTAAGGGAGCTGTTTCTGGTGACTGTTTTATTTTCTGAATGCTTTTACTGATTTCTTTGATGACAAGGCTGCCCTTGGGTGCCGTTTCAAGTGCTTTTAGCAGGGTGTTGTAGTTTTCGGATTTAAGCACCAGTGTTTTCAATTGGGCAATTTTTTCGTCTTTCTCTGATTGTATCTCTTTGATTTTTTCTACGATGGGCTTTTGCTCGGCTGTCAGTTTTTTTTCTGAGTTGCTGTGATTTTGCCCTTCGCCATAGGTGGCATATATATCTTTGACAAGTGTGTCATCCTTGGACCCTGTTTCCTTGGATACCGCAACAGGCACATAAGCCGCATCAATATTCTTGAACCCCACGTTCAAGCTGATACCTGCCGACTCAGTTGTCGGTGCTGAAATATCAATGCCCAGTACCTGTTTGGACGTATAGACCAATGGCGCTTGTTGCAATGGGGCACATCCGCTGATAAGAACGGTGGCAGTCAGGATGTATTTATTCATGTCGTGCTCCTTGCATAGGGTAAATGCATACGGTGTTCAGGTCAGTGTTGGCGGCTTCAAGTATTGCCCGCAGCTCCTTGACTGCTTCGGGAGATGGATTGATGAAAACAGCCCTGCAGTGTTCTTTTGAAAGTGTCAGATACGTTTCCTTGGCATAACCCAGCGATACGCCTGTGGGGCCATTGATAAGGCCGACTCCGGAGCTTTCAATGTAAACGGAGTCGTCAGGTGTCGGGGTTGTGAGGGTATATATGGGGAGGCCGAAGTGCTGTTTTACGAGTACTCCTTTTTCATGAATATTGATGACGCTGCAGCCGGAGGTGCTGAAAACAAGCAATAAAGATATTGTCGTTTTCAGTGTTTTAAGGGGCGGCGAATCGTACTGCATAGTGCATCCTTGCCGATAAGGGGCATCATATATTCTGTACAAGATGTTTTTATTGAGTACTCATCTGTTTTCGATTGATGACTAACCCGTATGCGACCTATCAAGTCTTGATGGTTGACAGATAAATGGCGTCATGAATATTCCCTTGGCTGCGCTCAATACATGCTCGTTATGTCAAAGCGTAAATAGGCGCGCATCCCCAAAATTGGCTAAAGTGGCAAATAGATATCACGACTGTGACGCATGAGGCATTTTATGGATAATTCCGGGCCTGAAGGATTAGGGACACTTATTGACGGTATTTATGATGCCGTGCTGGACAGTCGTCGTTGGGGTATGTTTTTAGAGGAGTTTTCTGGAAAAGCAGGGGTTTACAGTGAGCAGGAAATGCAGGTTATCGCGGCGTTGATGCCTCATATGCAGGCTGCGTTTGATTTGCACCGCCGTTTATATCACCTCGATGCTCTTGCCCAAGCCTCTGTCAATGTTCTGGAGAGCAGTTCGTTCGGTATCGTTCTGGTCGATGAGAGTACTGAAGTGTTGCACGCCAATACACTGGCACACAGTCTGGCAAGGGGTTCTGGGTTGTTGGCTATTGGTGACGATAATAGCGTCTGTGCATGTCTTGCGGCTCAGGATGCACGTCTGCAACAACTTCTGCAGTGTGCTGTTCGTACCAGTGACCAGATAGAGGGCGGAGGGTTACGTTTGCGTGGGCCTGATGGCAGGCAGCTTGATTTGGTCGTCACGGCTTTACCGCGTTGGCAGTCGACCTTTGGTGAGCGTGGTGCCGGTGCGATTTTTATCAGCAATCCAAACGCTACGATTGGCTCTTTAACGCACATGATGCGTGACCTTTATGGCATGACCCCAGCCGAAGCGCGTCTGACAGAAGCATTGGTCAACGGCCTGACCCCTCAGGAGTATGCCGAGCGCCAGCAGGTTTCACTGCATACTGTGCGTGCGCAGTTCAAGTCTGCTGCTGCCAGGGTTGGAACAACACGGCAGGTTGATCTGGTGCGTATTATCCTGACGGGGCCTGCCGTGTTGAGACGAAGGTGAGCCTTACCGTGGCTCAACCCGCTCCAACGACCGATCCAGTTCGGTTCGGGCAATGCCGATCAGGTGAACAACAGAAAAGGCCAGATCGCGTTTCGGGCCGTTGAGGCTGTCGCCGGATTCGTAGGCAGTAGCGGCTGCGCAGCGCAGCAGGTCGGAGACGTATAGCAGGGATTCTTCGAGAGAAGACGGCGGTGGATCGGGCGTTACTTTTTTCATGGCTAAGTCCTCGTAAGGCCACCTGCAAATCGCTGCTAAACGATTGAAGGTGGCAGCTTTGACGCGGGTTAGCAGACCGGGACTTAGCCAAAACCGGCGCACCCGAAGGTGCCCCACGCAAAGCCGCCATAGACGAGGCTCTTGCGTGACTAAGCTCTCAGGCTGCTAAACCCGATCACTGATGAGCAGTGACCGACACAGCCTAGAGAGCCAAAAACGCCCACGCAAGGGCATAGGATTTTCTAGGAAACTTCACGCGGATGAAAGGGAGAAGTCCGTAAGAAATGCCCTGCAATCAGGGCATTTTCGTTAGCGTAAGTAACACAGAGGACCTTAAATGCCCGCCGTCCGCTCATGGCGGTCTGGTCGCCAGTGACCGCCCGTAAGAATCGGCAACTGGCTGAGGGTGACGCCATCGGTCATGGCGGTGAGGATTTTCAGGGCGCTGTCGCCTCGCTCGATGGCGATGCCGAATTGCACGCTTTCTATGAGGCGGCGCAAGCGTTCGGGGTCGTTGCGTTGGGCGGCGCTGATCAGGCGCTTGGCGACTACGCCCTTTTCGTTCGACAGTGTCAGCATGATGCTGCCATCCAGTCCCTGGATGCTCAGATTCACCCGGTAATCGGGATGAAAGGTATCGGTGATCATCTGAAAAGGATTATCCATATCGTCTACCTGTCTATGTGTACTGCATAAGTTGACCGGGTATTAGTCCCTTTAGTTCTCAGTGGCTGACCATCGGCAAGATTTCTCTTGTGCTTGCTGATGGCAGGTTTTGCTGTCATCTTTCGCGTTAATGATAATTTTTCGTGTTTGAGAAGCATTGACGCATGCGCGACTTTTCCGCAGCTGATGACGACCTCATGTCTAGTCGTCGGCAGCAAATGACAGAGCTGTATAGTGACCACCACCTTTGGTTGCACAATTGGCTGCGAAAAAAGATTGGCTGCTCGCAACGTGCTGCGGATCTGGCCCAGGATGCTTTCGTGCGTATCCTGATGCTGGCCGAACCGCTCAACCTCAAGGAGCCGCGAGCGTTTCTTGCCACTACCGCGACGCGCTTGCTGATCGATGGCACCCGGCGTCGCAAGATCGAGCGGGCCTATCTGGATGCGCTGGCGCTGCATGCCGACGACGCCTGTACTCCGAACCCCGAAGCCATTCATGTCGCGCTGCAGATGCTGGAGCGAATCGCTCAAATGCTCGACGGCTTGCCTCCCAGGCCGCGTCAGGCATTTTTGCTGCACCGCCTTGAGGGTCTGACTTACAGCGAAATAGCCATTCAATTGGGTGTTTCCTCCAGCATGGTCAAACAATACATGGCCAGCGTGATGGTGCATTGCTACAAGACACTGCACGGTTCGGGCCATCTCTCGTGAGCGATGAGCACGAACCCAGCGAACGGATGATCAGCGAAGCGGCGTCCTGGCTTGCGCTGGTCAATGACGAGGCTGTCAGCACGGCTGATCGCCAGGCCTTCGATAGCTGGTGTGAAGCCGATCCCCGACATGCTCTGGCGCTGGCACGCATGCAGTCTTTATGGGGCAGTTTCGATGACTTGCCGGGCGAACCGGCCCGGCTCGCATTGCGTCAGACATTCCCGCATTCGGGGGTAAAAGCCTCTTTTCGAGGGTTGCAGGTCGTTGCGCTGCTGGGCGTTTTGATGGGCGGCTGGATGAGCGTCGAGCGCATGCCGATCTGGATGGCCGATCAGCACACGAATGTCGGAGAGCGTCGTGAGTTTTTGCTTTCCGATGGCAGTGAAGTGCAGCTCAATAGTGATTCGGCGCTGGATGTAAAATTCGACGGACGGCAACGCGAGCTTGAGCTGCTGCGCGGTGAACTGTGGGTTCAGGTTGCCAAGGATGCACAGCGCCCCTTTGTGGTGCGCACCGATCAAGGCACCATCACCGCATTGGGGACACGTTTTCTGGTGCGTCGTGGCCCTGAAGGGACCACGGTCAGCGTGCTGGAGTCTGCCATTGCGGCCAGGGCCAACAGTGCAGATGTCGTGAAAGTTGCGACTGGCCAGCAGGCCTTGCTCAAGGACGGAAGCGTGCAGTTACCCCGTTCGATAGGCAACAGCGACCCGGCGGCATGGACACGCGGTTTGCTCAAGGTCGATGACCGTCCACTGGGCGAGGTGTTGCAAACGCTGGCCGGTTACCGACACGGCCTGGTGCATTTCGACTCGAAAGAGCTGGAAGGAATGCGGGTTTCCGGTCTGTTCCGGCTGGATGACACCGATGCTGCGCTTGCCACGCTGAGCGATAATCTGCCGATCCGTATCGAGCGTTTCACTGACCTGCTGATTGTGGTGAAGCCGCTGCGCTGAAACAGAAAGGGCGGCTCTTTTCAGGGCCGCCCTTGGTTACGCGATCAATGTGTCAGAGAGTGGAAATCAGCCCAGTCGAGCGACTTCCTTTTCCAGTTCTTTCTCAAGGAATTCTTCCTCCAGCAGGGCGTCCGGGCTGACCGAATCTTCATCCTGGTCTTGGGGCAGTGGCGCGCCGCCACGTTTGCTGCGCAGTTTGCCCAACAGGTGTTCAAGGGCGTGATCGAGTTTTGCGGCTGCACCATCAACGGCCTGATCCACTGTATCGGCCTTTTGGGTGACGGAAATCGGTTGGTGTCCTTTTGGACGGGCTTCTATCTGGCAGCGGATGTCATGCGGACCTGGTTTTTCGCCGTTTTCATCGCTGAGGTGAACTTCGACGCGGGTTACGTATTCGTCGTAGCGTTCGAGCGTGCTTTCAATGGTGGTACGAACCCACTCCTCCAGTCGGATACTGCTTTCGATGTGATTATCGCTATTGACCTGGATTTGCATAGTTAATCCTTATTAGGGCTTGCTCGTGTGAGGCTCATTGATCGATTTCTTGCGGAGCTCGATTTCGTTTGCGCTCAAGCACAGTGTTGGCGCCAATGAGCCAACAATTCAACCCCTAAATGGAAGAAATATTTCGCAGCAAAAATATTGTTTGAATGCAATGGATTCTCATCCAGCATCGGCCTCTTGTATGACGGTGAACATTCGCGAGGGAAGCATGAATGCTTCTGACCTTTTCGCGACTGAAGTCGCTCCGAGGTGGGGTCCCGGGAGCGACTTCATTCGCGAATGCGTTCAGCCTTTAGAATGCGACGGACGTCTGCAGATACACGGTGCGCGGTTCACCCACGTACTTGCCGCGGTTGTTGTCATCGAACGAGCGGGTGAAGTATTCGCGGTTGAAGATGTTCTTCACGCCTACCGCCACGTTCAGGTCTGACAATTGCGGGCCGAAATCATAGGCAGCGCGGGTGCTGAACAGCATGTAGCCGGGGATTTTGCCGTTGTTGCCGCTGGCGCTTTCGGCCACGGTGTTGGCATTGTCGGCGAACTGGTCGCTCTGGAACGAGCTGTCCAGGTTCAGCTTCCATGGGCCTTCGGTGTATCGCACGCCCAGAGTGCCTTTGTGTCTGGACGAGAAGGGCACACGATTGCCTTTGTTCGGGCCATCTTCGCGGATGGTTGCATCCACAAACGCATAGCTGGCGTAAACCTCGTAGGCATCCAGTGCCGGGTTCAGGTCGCTCAAGGCATAGTTGATGCTGCTCTCGATCCCCTGATGACGGGTTTCGCCGCGAGCGATGATCCGGTTGTCGGTCTGGTTGGTGTCGTACTGGTTATCGAAGTTGATCAGGAAAGCACCGATCTCTGCGCGCAGCACGCCGTTGTCATAGCGGGTGCCCAGTTCCCAGGTACGCGCCTTTTCAGGTTGGACTTCGCCGCCGTTGACGCGGTTGGGCATCTGGCTGTATTGCACGCTGCCGAACGAACCTTCGGTGTTGGCGTACAGGTTCCAGGTGTCCGTCACGTGGTAGAGCACGTTCAAGGCTGGCAGCGCGGTGTTGTAGTCGCCCTGGTATTTGACGTTGGTCTGGTTGTTGGACTGCGCCGTGTCGATCATCTCGTAGCGAATGCCGGGCGTGATGGTCCATTTGCCGATATCGATGCGGTCATCGATGTAGAACGCCTTGGCATCGGTGTAGCCACGGGTGTCGCGGTCTTGCGTGCTCGACGTGCTGGGCATGATTTGCGACGCGGTGGTTTCGTTGTAGCGCACTTCGTGGCCGGATTCGTTGATGTAGCGATAGCCGATGCCCACTTCATGCCAGCTTTCGCCCAGTGCGAAGCCTTGAGAGAAACGGGTTTCAAAACCGCGAACCCAGTATTCGCGCGGTGACAGGGTGACGATGTTGCCCTGTTCCAGATAACCGCTGCGCAGGGTCTTGGTGAAGAAGGTGTTGGCGGTGAAAACCCGGGCGTCCTGCTCGTAGCGATAGCCGAAGTTGGCCAGGGTGCGACGGCCCCAGAACTTGTCTTTCAGGCGCGTGGATTGGTACGGGTCGGCATCGTAGTCCGCGACACTCAGGCCGCCGGGCATCTCGGCTTCACCTTCGTAATACTGCGCCATGGCGTTGAGGCTGTTGGCGTCGTCGATCTGGTATTTGCCCTTGAGAATCAGGTCGTCGATCTGGGTATCGCTGTGTTCGCGCCAGTCACTGCCGCGCACGCCGGAATACAGAATCGCGCCGCCCAGGCCATTTTCCGCCGTGCCGCCCAGCAGCAGGTTGCCGGTTTTCTTGAAACCGTCCTGGCTGGAAGACGGGCTGATTTCGGTCTGCACAGAACCTTTCATGGTGGGTTCATCCGGGATGGCGCGGGTCACGAAGTTGACGATACCACCGACGTTCTGCGGGCCATAACGCACGGCACCGCCGCCACGCACCACGTCCACAGCATCCATGTTGCCCAGGCTGATTGGCGCAAGAGACAACTGAGGCTGGCCATAAGGTGCGAACGGCACCGGGATGCCATCCATCAGGACCGTGGAGCGCGAAGCCAGGCGCGGGTTGAGGCCGCGAATGCCGAAGTTCAGCGCCATGTCATGGCTGCCGGTGCCGTTGTTTTCCGGTGCGTTGACGCCCGGGATACGGTTGAGCACTTCGCGGGCATTGGTGGAGCCGTTACGCTCGAATTCTTCACGACGAATCACGTCACGGGCACCGGGATGCTCGAAGACGTTGGTCTGCTGAGCTTCACCCAGCCAGTCACCGACAATGGTCGATGCGCCCAGCTCGACAGGCCCGCTGTCTGCCGCCCTGACCGGTTGCAGGGTAAAGCCGTTATTACCATCGGCCTGAGCCTGCAGGCCTGTGCCTTCCAGCAAGGCGGTCAGGCCTTGCTCGGGTGTGTACTGACCTTCCAGCCCGCGGCTTTTCAGGCCGCTGGTGACTTGCGAGCCATAGGAAATCAGCACGCCTGCTTCCCGCCCAAACTGGTTCAGCGCGGTTTCGAGTTCGCTTGGGGCAATGTGATAAGCCCTGGCTTCTTCGGCATGCGCCAGCGACAGACCGCCGAACGACAGGCTCGCGCCGAAAATGATATGCCGCAAGGTGCGAACCAGTGGTGACAGTTGGGGCGATCGGGTCGACATGCAGGAGTCCTTTGATCTGGAGGATTAGAGTTGCTTTCCCTGTCTGTCACGCGAGCGGTTGAAAACGGCTCACCGGATTTGAAAAAAAATTTGTGGCGGGGTTTTTCGCGAATGAATTCGCTCCTACGGATTTCGTAGGAGCGAATTCATTCGCGAAAAAAGGCTCACACTTTGGCCTGAACACTCACCCAATACCGGGTAAACCGCTGCACCCGAACGGGCAGGGCGACTTCCAGCATGTCCAGAATACGTTCGCTGTCCGCCAGTGGGTAACTGCCGGAAATCAGCAGATTGGCGACCTTTGCATCGCAGTTGAGTCGCCCGCGACGGTAGCGGCCCAGCTCTGCCAGAAAGTCCGCCAGCTTCATGTGCGAGGCGACCAGCATGCCTTCGGCCCACGCGCCTGTGCTGGCGCCTGTCGGGCGTACGGGGTCCCAGGCGTCGTGGCTGAAGGTCACTTGTTGTTTGGCCTGCAAGCGTAACGCCGGGCCGACATGACCGCTGGGGCTGACTTCGAGTGAGCCGGCCAGCACCGCCAGTTGCGTGCGGCCGTCCAGTTGCCGCAGGTTGAAACGGCTGGCAGTGGTCGAGGCATGCACGATGCCTTCGGCCGTCAGCAGGTTCAGTGGGCGCGAATCGGCTGCCGCTGTCATCAGAATCTCGCCTTGCAGCAGCTTGATGAGCCGTTGTTGGCTATCGAAGCGTACATCCAGGGCGCTGGCGGTATTGAGTTGTACCTGTGTGCCGTCGCTCAGGGTTTCTTTACGTTGTTCGCCCACGCCACTGTGCAGGTCGGCCAGCAAAGGTTGCAGCGTGATCTGGTCGCGTAATCCCCAGCCTGCCGCCGAACCGGCTCCCAGCAGGAGCAAGAGTTTCAGTGCGTGGCGGCGACTGCTGGAGGACGGCGCATTGAGCGCTGCATGAGCCAGAGGAGAGGACAACCCGCTCAAACGCTGGTTGACCCGCTGGATATGCGCCCAGGCGCGCTGGTGTTCGCTATTGCCGTTGAGCCACTGCTGCCAGGCCTGCTGGCGACGGGAGTCCAGGCCGCCTTCCTGCATTTCGATCATCCAGCCCACGGCCTGCTTGGCCACAGCGGGGGAAATGTCTGACTTGTTGAGGGATTCGGCATTCATGTTCATAGGGCGAAGTAACAGCGCAGCGCAGCCTTGTTCAGATGACGCTTGACCGTCGCGATGGAGATCCCCAGTTGTGAGGCGATTTCGCCATGGCTCAAGCCATCGACCTGAGAGAGCAGGAAAGCGCGCTTGACCGGAACCGGCAGGCCGTCCAGCAATTGATCCAGCTCCACCAGGGTTTCAAGAATGATTGCCCGGTCTTCCTCGGAAGGAGCCACGCACTCTGGCAGATCGGCCAGCGCCTGGTAATAGGCGCGTTCCAGATCCTGACGTCTGTAGTGATTGCACAGCACCCGCTTGGCGATGGTGGTCAGAAAGGCGCGAGGCTCGATGATCTGCGCTGTATCGCGGGCCAGTATCACCTTCACGAAAGTGTCCTGAGCCAGATCCGCCGCGCTATGCGGGCAGCCGAGTTTGCGCCGTAGCCAGGTCGTGAGCCAGGAATGGTGGTCCTGGTACAAACCTTCGACGGTATGACTGAGAGCGGGCTGGGCGGTGTGCATCGCGTAGAAAAATCCACGGGGACTCATTGATGGCGCAGATTCTGGCAGACTCTTTTGCATATGAGAATATTTATCATTAATATTGCGCTTTATTCTCGTGCCCAAGTACGAATTATCTGCTCGGTGGTCCGGTGACAGGGGATTTGTCATGCAGGCCCATGCTTTTTCATTGCCTTTCAAGATCGGGTAAAGGTTCTCGGATGCACGGCACAGCCCTCAACAGCTCAGCGGTCAATAAGCGCCCAGCGAAAAGCACCGGGGTGTCGGTTTCCTATCGGCTGGCCGTCACCTCACGTGCGCTGGCGGCGATTTTTGCGGGGTATCTGCTGGCATCGGTCACCAGCATCTGCATCGCTCAATGGCTGCCCATTCCTCGTGCCGAAGCGGTTGTCACCGGCATGATGCTTTCGTTCCTGGTGTATCTGGTGGCCGTGCTCTGGTGCTTTGCCTGCCGCACGGCCTTGCAGGCGTGGGTTGGCGTGTTATTGCCGTGTGCGATTCTGGGCGCCGCCTATGCCTGCGACCGGTGGTTGCTATGAAGGACGGCTTCCGTCAGGCCATGTCCTGGCTGCATACCTGGGTCGGGTTGCTGTTTGGCTGGCTGCTGTTCGCGATTTTCCTGACCGGGACGCTCTCCTACTTCAAGGACGAGATCACCCAATGGATGCAGCCGGAAATTGCAGCCCGTCCTGTGGATGCCGAGGCCAATATCCGTCTGGCGCAAAGCTACCTGCAACAACACGCGGCGGGTGCCACGCGCTGGTTCATCAATATGCCCGACGAGCGTTCGCCGGGCCTGATGGTGGGCTGGCTGCCTGAAGGTAAACCCGGTCAGCGCAACAACTTTGTACGCAAGGTGCTGGACACCCAGACCGGTGCCGAGGTGCAGGCGCGGGAGACTCGCGGCGGCGACTTCTTCTACCGCTTCCATTACCAGTTGCAGATGCCGCATCCATGGGGGCGCTGGCTGGCGACCATTGCGGCGATGGTGATGTTCGTGACGCTGGTGACCGGCATCATCGTTCACAAGAAGGTTTTCAAGGAGTTCTTCACCTTCCGGCCGCGCAAGGGTCAGCGCTCCTGGCTGGACGGCCATAACGCCCTTGGCGTGCTGGTTCTGCCGTTTCATCTGATGATTACCTACAGCAGTCTGGTGATCTTCATGTCGATGGTCATGCCTGCCAGCATTCTCACCAGCTACGGCAATGTGCAGGCGTTTTACAGTGAAGTCTTCCCCGGCTCGAACATGCCCAAGCCTGAAGGCCAGCCTGCTCAATTGCTGCCGCTCGCTCCGCTTCTGGCCTCGGCAAGCGAGCGATGGAATGGCGACCAGGTGGGGAGGGTGGTGGTCAACAATCCCGGTGACATCAATGCATCGGTGCTGCTGACCCGTGACGACAAAGGCAGCATCACGCCTGATCGCGGCGGCGCGCTGACTTTCAATGGCGTGAGCGGCGCCTTGCAGAACGAAACCCCTTCGCGTCCGGTGCCGATGCTGATTTCCAGCGGCATGTACGGCCTGCATGTCGGGCACTTTGCCGGGCCAACCCTGCGCTGGCTGTATTTCATCTTCGGCGTGGCCGGGACCGCAATGATCGGCACCGGGCTGGTGATGTGGCTGGGCAAGCGCCGTCTCAAGCATGCCAAGACCGGCGTGCTGCCCTTCGAGTTGCGTCTGGTCGAGGTGCTGAACATCGCCAGCATGTCGGGCCTGATGCTCGCGGTGGCGGCTTTCTTCTGGGCTAATCGGGTTCTGCCGGCAGGGTTTGCCGGGCGTGCCGGCTGGGAAGTGAATGTGTTTTTCATCGTCTGGGGCCTGTCGGTTCTGCATGCGGTATTGCGCAGCGGTCAGAGTGCCTGGCGTGAGCAGTTGGGATTGGGGGCGCTGTTGTTCGTCGGCTTGCCGGTGCTCGACCTGCTGACCGGCGCTCATTACCTGATTGCCGCGCTGCAACAGGGAAGCTGGGTGTTGCCAGCCTTCAACCTGACGGCTCTGGGCACCGGGTTGTTCCTCGGGTGGGCGGCGTTGAAGTTCAGGGCTGATCGTGCCGATAAGCCTGTGCGCAAGAATGCTCGCGCTCCTGCCATCCCGGTCAGCCGCCAGGAGGCCAACTGAATGTTGCTGGCCGCGTTGTTCTGCTACATCGGTTTTACGGCCTTGTGCCTGTCCATGCCACGACATTACGGCGAGTTGCTGAGTGGCCTGCTGACCGAGCGTCGCAGCCGGGCGCTCAAGCTGGCGGGCTGGCTTTTTCTGGCCGTCTCTTCGGTCGTTGCGGTCAATGATGCCGGTTGGGGGGTAGGCTTGGCGCAGTGGTTTGCGGTATTGATGATCAGCGCGGTGCTGCTGGTTTTTCTGATGCCTTTCAAACCTCACTGGATAGTGAAACTGGCCTGTTTCGGGCTGGTGCTTTGCCCGTTTGCTGTCTTTGATCTGTTGCCGGTTTAAGTCATCGTGATAATGCCCCCTGAGCCTGACCTGCCCGACATCGGGCCTGACGCCGACCCTTTGGGGGCCAGTGGTGGTCGTGCGCATTTTCTGCGGGTGTTTCTGTCCCAGCGTCCGCAAATGGAAGCGCTGGTCAGCCGCCGGGTAGGCTGTCGGGCCACGGCTGCGGATCTGGTGCAGGACCTGTTCGTGCGTTTCTGGCGTCGGCCTCTGGTGCAGGTCGAAGAACTGAGCACTTATCTGCTGCGCTGTGCGGGCAATATCGCCATCGACCATCTGCGCAGCGAAGGCGTGCGCAGCCGTATCAGCGAAAGCCTTGAGGCCGGGTACGACGACGTCAGCAACGACCCGCGTGCCGCGCTTGAGGCGAACAAAGATTTGCGCCACGTCGAGGCTGCCTTGCGCGGGCTGCCTGAGCGGACCCGACAGATTTTCCTGCTCAACCGCATTCACGGTCGCAAGTACGCCGAGATCGCCAAGGCCATGGGGCTTTCCCAAAGTGCCGTGGAAAAACATATGATGCGCGCCTTGCAAGCCTGCAAGGCGAGCCTGGAACAGGGCGCCACAACAGCAGGTTCCATCCGAACGAAGCCCGGAGACGCTCGTCGATGAATGCGTCCCCTGTTGTGTCTGCAACTGCGGCTCAGGATGAAGCCGCACTGGCCTGGCTGAGCGTGCTGCACGATCAGCCAGACTATGCCGATCAACTGGCCTTCAGCGAGTGGCTGCAAGCCGACCCTGCGCATGTCGAAGCCTATGGCAGGGCCCAGGTGTTGTGGGAGTTGAGCGAAGTCCCGGCTGCCCGACTCGCCCGCGAAGATGCCGCTGCACTGGATGCCTTGCTGCGCGCCATGGACGCACCTGCGCCACGTCGCAGCTTGCAGCGCTGGTCCGTTGGCCTGGCGATGGCCGCCTGCCTGATGCTGATGATTTCCATGGGGGCTGGCTGGCAGCCGCAGCGCTGGGCCGACGATTTTGGCGCGGATCATGTCTCGGCTCCCGGCCAGATCCGCACCCTGACGCTGGCTGATGAGTCCCAGGTCACGCTGGATGCCGACAGTGCCATTGCCGTGAACTTCAGCCATGGTGAACGTCATGTGCAGCTACGGCGCGGCGCGGCCTTCTTCAAGGTGACCCACACCGGCGAACCTTTCGTGGTCGATACCCATACCGGCGAAACCCGCGTGCTGGGTACCCAGTTCGAGGTGCGTCTGGAACCCGAAGGCGCGCAGGTGACTGTGTTGTCCGGTCGTGTCGGGGTCAAGGCGGCAAAGGGTGTGGAGCAACGGATTCTGGAAGCGGGTCAGCAAGTGACCTATGACGAAAAGACCACTTCGGCTCCGAAAGACATCGACAGTGAAAGCCAGTTGGCCTGGCGACAAGGCTGGCTGAATTACTACCGCACGCCTCTGGCCGATGTCATCAATGACCTGAGCCGTTATTACCCTGGCCGCATTGTGGTGCTTAACGATCAACTGGCCGCCAAACGCATCAGCGGTACTTTCCCCAGCAAGGACCCGCAGGCCGTATTGGCCGCATTGCAATCGGTGGTGGGGTTCGAGACTTACAGCATGTTGGGTCGGGTCATTGTTCTGCGCTGACGGGGTGGCAAACAGGAAATCCTCCACGGACCGGATTTCAAGGCGGCGAGGCGCAAGGCAATGAGCGGTTGGCTGGGCAGGACGATATTCGTGGCGGCGGGGATCTGTTTTCAGGGCGCTGTCTGTGCCGCGCAACAGACCTTCGACTTCTCGATTCCGGCCAAGCCCTTGCCCCAGGCCTTGAGTGAATTCAGCCGCGTCACCGGCCTGAGCGTGATCTACACACAGGACGCGCCTTACCGCATCGATGCTCCGGCGCTCCACGGGCAATTCAGCGCCGAGCAGGCATTGAGCACCTTGCTGAGAGGTTCCGGACTGGCTTATCGCCGCGCCAGCGATCAGACGTTTACCCTGGAAACACAACTGCCCGAAGCGGGCGCTCTCAATCTGGCGGCGACCCATATCGACTCTCGGCTGACGGAGCGCGGCAACTATCAGCCGCCTGCCAGCGCCTCGGTATTGCGCTCGTCGGGCTCCTTGCTGGAAACACCCCAGAGCGTCAGCATCGTCCCGCAACAGGTGCTGCGCGATCAGGTGCCGCGCAATCTTGATGACGCCTTGGGCTACATCAGTGGTGTCACCCAGGGCAACACGCTGGGCAGCACTCAGGACACTCTGATGAAGCGCGGCTTTGGCGATAACCGCGATGGCTCGATCATGCGCGACAGCATGCCGGTGGTGCAGGGCCGCAACCTGAACGCCACAGCCGAGCGGGTTGAAGTCCTCAAGGGACCGGCAAGCCTGCTCTACGGGATTCAGGACCCTGGCGGGATCATCAACGTGGTCAGCAAGCGGCCGCAATTGCAGGCCGGCAATAGCCTGACGGTCCGCGGCTCCAGCTATGGCGCAGGCAAGAATGGCAGCGGCGTGACGCTGGACAGCACCGGCCCCGTGGGGGATTCGGCGCTGGCCTGGCGGATGATTGTCGATCATCAGGACGAAGATTACTGGCGCAACTTCGGTGTTCATCGCGAATCGCTGGTCGCGCCGTCACTGGCCTGGTACGGCGAAGACACCCAATGGGTGGCTGCTTATGAGCACCGGGAATTTCTCTATCCCTTCGATCGCGGCACTGCTATCGACCCGGTGACCAACCATCCTCTGGATATCCCTGCCACACGTCGGCTGGATGAGCCTTTCAACAACATGGAAGGGCGCTCGGACCTTTATCGGTTCGAGGCCGATCATGATTTCAACGAGCGCTGGAAAGGTCATCTGGGCTACAGCTACAACCGCGAAACCTACGATGCCAGCCAGGTGCGTGTCACGGCAGTCAACGCCACCAATGGGACCCTGACTCGCTCCATGGACGGCACCAGGGGCGCGTTGGCCACTGATCGCTATGCCCTTGTGACCCTTGCGGGCGATGTGCAGTGGGCGGGCCTGCGACATGAACTGCTCATGGGCCTGGATGACGAATACCGCAAGGTCTATCGCTCCGACCTGATCCGCCAGAGAAGCCTGACCACGTTCAGTTACCTGAACCCGGTTTATGGTCAGGAAGTCGAGGGTACGACAGTCAGCGAAACGGACAGCGCACAGAGCGACATACTGCGCAGTCATTCGCTGTTCCTTCAGGACTCGATCCACCTGAACGAGCAGTGGATTCTGCTGGGCGGCGCGCGCTTCATGACCTTCGATCAGGTGGCGGGCAGAGGTCGGCCCTTCACGGTCAATACCGACACCAATGGCAGTCAGTGGATACCGCGTGCCGGTCTGGTCTATCGCTACACCGATCAACTGTCGTTTTATGGCAGCTACAGTGAGTCTTTCAAACCCAACTCCAGCATTGCACCGCTGACTGGCGGTTATGTGGTGGATTCCGGGACCTTGCCCGAGCGTGCCAAATCCTGGGAGCTGGGTGCCAAGTGGGATGTGCCAGGTGCCTTCAGCGCAACCGTGGCGTTCTACGACATCAAGAAGCGCAATGTGCTGGTGGCCAACTACGATGCCGTGACTGCCAATACGGTCTACAGCTCGGCGGGTGAAGTCCGCTCGCGAGGCATGGAACTGGACCTCAGCGGCCAGTTGAGCGAGCGCTGGAGCCTGATCGCAGGGTATGCCTTCACCGATGCCCAAGTGCTTGAAGACCCTTTGCTCAAAGGCAAGCAATTGCAGAATGTCGCCCGCCACAGCGGTTCTCTGTCGGCGGTCTATGACATGGGCAGCCTGATGGGCGGCGACAGCCTGCGGCTGGGTGCCGGTGCGCATTATGTGGGGGAGCGTGCGGGCAATCCGCTCAACGACTTCAACTTGCCGGCCTACACCGTCGCCGATGCCTTCGCGACCTACGACACACGGCTGGACGGGCAGAAAGTCAGGTTCCAGCTCAATGTCAAAAACCTCTTCGACCGCACGTATTACACCTCAAGCGTTAACCGCTACTTCGTCTCGGTAGGGGATTCGCGACAGGTGCAAATCTCCACAACGCTGGAGTTTTAACACCTACTGTAATGCCGATCAGCTAAGGCATACATATCACCCGTGGAGGGACCTTGGCCGCGACGACTTGCTTACAGGCAATACATTTTCAGCGTCTGAAACCGAGCTGTCGCGGCCAAGGCCCCTCCCACGGATTGTGAGTCAAACCATCAGATTTTTGAGATCAGCCTCATTCCTACGCGGTGAGGGCTTGTCGGTATTCTCCGGGTGTTGCCCCGATGGCCTGGCGAAAGCGGTTGCTGAAATGACTGGCGCTGGCAAAGCCGCAGGCCAGGGCGACATCGCCCAGTGGTTGGGCTGTGTGGCGCAGCAGGTGGCGGGCATGAGACAGGCGACGGGCCAGCAGGTATTGGTGCGGCGGCAGGCCGAAGCTTTCGCGGAACATGCGGGCGAAATGGTATTCGGACAACGCACAGAGCCCGGCCAGTTGCCCGAGGCTCAACGGGTCGGCCAGATGCATCTCGATAAAGTCCACCAGTTGACGACGCAGATGCGGCGCCAGCCCGCCTTTGAGACGCAACCCTTCCCGCAACCCGACCTGACCGAGCAGGGCATGGCTGAGCATTTCATGGGCCAGGCTGCTGGTGAGCAAACGCTCGGCAGGTTCGGCCCAGTTCATCCTGATCAACGTCTGAAAACGCCCGGCCTGTTCGGCATCCTCGACAAAGGTGCTCTCCTGCAACTGCATCTCACGGGGCTCGCGGTCCAGCAGGGTGACGCAACCCAGTGCGAACTGCTCCGGGCTGACATACAAATGCGCCAGACGGATCTCGCCATTGATGACCCAGGCGGATTCATGACCTGCCGGCAGCGTGCAGAGTTTGCCGGGCGCGCCTTTTTCGCCGGGTCGATCACGACGAAAAGTGCCCGTGCCATCGGCGATATAGCACGACAGCGTGTGATGGGTTGGCGCGTGATATTCCTGTGAGTCGTGCCGGTTCTGCCACAGCGCAGCCGTCAATCCATCGCCCAGCACCGCGCTCTGCTCCAGGCGGGCATGTGGCGAGCTGTTCAAGGCCTGAAAGACCTGAATGGATTCAATGGGCGGCATAACGACTCCTCTAGGTCTTGCATCCTACTCGCGCGCGATACGGCTGCCATCACCTGCACGATCAAATGCGCAAGATTGTGCAAGCGACGCCGATGGTCCGCCCGCAGACTCAAGGCTCATTGAGGAGCTGCGTCATGAATATCTCGCTGTATCTGTTGACCGTCCTGATCTGGGGGACGACCTGGATTGCCCTGAAACTGCAACTGGGCGAGGTCGCCATTGCGGTGTCCATCTTCTACCGCTTCAGCCTGGCGGCCTTGATCCTGTTTGCGATGCTATTGCTCAGCGGGCGTCTGCAACCGGTCAATCGTCGCGGGCAGTTGATCTGTCTGGCGCAGGGCTTGTGCCTGTTCTGCATCAACTTCATGTGCTTCTACACGGCCAGCCAATGGATCCCCAGCGGTTTGATCGCCGTGGTGTTCTCGACCGCGACCTTATGGAATGCGCTCAATGCACGGGTTTTCTTCAAGCAGAAAGTGGCACGTAACGTACTGGCGGGCGGTGCCATGGGGTTGACCGGGCTGGCGTGCCTGTTCTGGCCTGAACTGGCCGACCACAGTGCCAGCCGCGAGACCTTTATCGGGCTCGGGCTGGCGCTATTGGGAACCTTGTGTTTCTCGGCGGGCAACATGCTGTCGAGCCTGCAACAGAAGGCCGGGTTGCGGCCCTTGACCACCAATGCCTGGGGTATGTTCTACGGTGCGACGATACTGGGTGTGTATTGCCTGTTCAGCGGTGCGCCGTTCGTTTTTGAATGGAATACCCGCTATATCGGTTCGCTGCTGTATCTGGTCATACCCGGCTCGGTCATCGGTTTCACGGCCTACCTGACACTGGTCGGACGCATGGGGCCTGAGCGTGCGGCTTACTGCACCGTGCTGTTTCCGGTGGTGGCGTTGAATATTTCGGCGTGGGTCGAAGGCTACCAATGGACAGTGCCCGCACTCTTCGGGCTGGCATTGGTGATGCTGGGGAATGTGCTGGTGTTCAGGAAGCCGAAAGAGCTTTCGCAAAAAGAGTCATTGGTATATCCAAACGCTCCGCTTCGCGACTGAAGTCGCTCCTACGGTAGGAGCGAATTCATTCGCGAAAAGGGTTTTAACCCTTCCAGACCTGCGGATTGACCAGGTCCTGTGGCCGCTCACCCAGCAGCGCGCTGCGCAGGTTGTGGTAGGCACGATCTGCCATGGCCTGACGGGTTTCGTGAGTCGCCGAGCCGATATGCGGCAAGGTCACTGCATTGCTCAGGCTGAACAGTGGCGACTCACTCAGCGGTTCTTTCTCGTACACATCCAGACCGGCACCGCGAATGGTGCCGTTCTGCAAGGCTTCGATCAGCGCCGGCTCGTCGACAATCGGGCCGCGCGCAATGTTGATCAGGATTGCGCCGGGCTTCATCAGCGCCAGTTCACGGCGGCCGATCAGGTGGCGGGTCTTCTCGCTCAGCGGCACCACAAGGCAGACGAAATCCGACTCGGCCAGCAATTGATCCAGTGTGCGGAATTGAGCGCCCAGCTCTTGCTCGACTTCAGTCTTGCGGCTGTTGCCGCTGTACAGAATCGGCATGTTGAAACCCAGGCGACCACGACGGGCAATGGCGGCGCCGATATTGCCCATGCCGACGATACCCAGCGTCTTGCCATGTACATCGGTGCCGAAATGAGGCGCTTCGATGCTGCGCTTCCAGTTACCGGCCTTGGTCCAGGCATCCAGCTCCGCGACACGACGGGCACTGCTCATGATCAACGAAAAGCCCAGGTCGGCGGTGCTTTCAGTCAGCACGTCCGGGGTATTGGTCAGCAGGATGCCGCGCTCGCTCAGGTAACCGACATCGTAGTTGTCGTAGCCCACCGAAATACTCGATACCACTTCCAGTTTCGTGGCCCCTTCAAGCTGCTCGCGCCCCAGTTTGCGGCCTGCCCCGATCATGCCGTGGGACTCGGGCAGCGCTTCGTTGAACTGGGCATTGAGGTCGCCCAGTTTCGGGTCTGGCACGATCACGTTGAAATCTTGCGACAGGCGTTCGGCCATTTCAGGGGAGACACGGCTAAAGGCGAGTACGGTTTTTTTCATTGGGGCAGTCACTCTTGAGCGGTTGAATGAGTAGCACGCTAACATTCTTGTCGGCCCTTGGGCAGCCGGTTTTGCACACGCAAACTCTCAAGCCAGCGATTTCATCGAATGAATATGCAGATCTGCTTCGTCGGCGGCGAGGATTTCAGGCAGCGAACCACGCAGGTATTCGACCCAGGTCTTGATCTTCGCATCCAGATACTGGCGCGACGGGTAGATGGCGTAGAGGTTCAGCTCCTGGGAGCGATAGTCGGGCAGGACCCGCATCAAGGTGCCGTTACGCAACCCGTCGATGGCCGAGTAGATCGGCAGTATGCCGATGCCCATGCCGCTGGAAATAGCGGTCTGCATGGCATCGGCAGAGTTGACCAGCAGGGGCGAGCTGTTGATGGTGACCATTTCCTGGCCTTGTGGGCCGTCGAACACCCATTTTTCCAGCGGGAACACCGGGCTGACCAGGCGCAGGCAAGCGTGGTTCAGCAGGTCGGCTGGCGTGTAGGCCATGCCGAAGTTCTTGATGTAGGCCGGCGAGGCGCAAACGATGCTGTAAGTGATGCCCAGGCGTTGCGACACAAAACCTGAGTCCGGCAGTTCGCTGGCCAGAACGATGGACACGTCGTAGCCGTCTTCAAGCAGGTCCGGCACGCGGTTGGTCATGGTCAGGTCAAAGGACACATCCGGGTGGCTCTGCCGATAGCGGGCGATGGCATCGATCACATAATGCTGGCCGACACCGGGCATCGAATGCATCTTGAGCTGGCCGGTCGGTCGGGCGTGGGCATCGCTGGCTTCGGCTTCCGCCTCTTCGACAGAGGCCAGAATCTGTTCGCATCGCAGCAAATAACGCTTGCCGGCTTCGGTCAGGGCAATACGGCGGGTCGTGCGGTTGAGCAGGCGTGTCTGCAAATGCGCTTCGAGGTTCGAGACGGCCCGAGAGACGTTGGCGGTGGTGGTGTCCAGTTGTGCTGCGGCTGCGGTAAAGCTGCCCGCTTGCGCCACACAACAGAAGGCGCGCATGTTTTGCAGAGTGTCCATGTGCAATTCTCTGAAGGCATGTCAAATTGTGACATGAAGTTACTGGCACATGGCAAGGGATTATCACCGTTTCTGTAATAAAGAATCACATATTCGCCAGCTTATCGCCGTGCAGGCCGCCCCCTAGAATCGCGCCACTCAATAGCGCTTCATTTCCAGTCGGGAACTCGCAGCTGTGCCGCGTCGCATCATTTGGGGCTTCAGGCTCCTCAGTGTCTGGGTTGTATCGTTAACTATCAGCGGCTGTATCGGAACCGACGGAATCACCTCACAAGGCAGGGCATTGCCCCTCGACAGCCTGGCCACCGATCAGGCTATCCAGAGCGCTGCCATGGACGCCAACTGGCCTGACGCTCAGTGGTGGCGTGCCTATGGCGACCCCCAGTTGAACCGCTGGATAGCGCTGGCAACTCAGGGCAGTCCGAGCCTGGCGATGGCTGCCGCGCGCGTGCGCCAGGCAAAAGCGCTGGCCGGGATTGCCGAATCCGCCGAAGGTCTGCATGTCGACAGCAGTGCCAATCTGGCGCGCCATGACTGGCCGACCGATCAATTCTATGGGCCTGGCGAACTGGCCAATACTCGCACCTGGGACAACAATGCATCGCTGGGTTTGAGTTACGCCCTCGATCTTTGGGGCCGCGAAAGCAACGCCAGCGAACAAGCGCTTGACTTGGCGCACATGAGTGCGGCCGAGCAACGTCAGGCCCAACTTGAATTGCAGGAAAATATCGTCCGCGCCTATATCCAGCTGGCTCTGCACTACGCCCGGCTGGATATCGTCGAAGCCACGCTGGCCCAGCAGAAGCAGATTCTCGATCTGGCCCAGCGTCGTTTGAAAGGCGGCATCGGTACGCATTTCGAGGTCAGCCAGGCCGAAACACCTCTGCCGGAAACCCATCGGCAAATCGACGAGCTGGAAGAAGCCATTGCGCTGGAGCGTAATCAACTGGCCGTTCTGGCGGGCAAGGGGCCGGGTGAGGGCGCTGGGCTGCTACGCCCGAGCCTGTCGCTGCACACCGCACTCAAACTGCCTTCGGCATTGCCTGCGCAACTGCTGGGCCAGCGCCCGGATGTGGTTGCCAGCCGCTGGCGTGTCGAGGCGCAGGCGCGTGGAGTCGATGTGGCGCATGCGGGTTTCTATCCCAACGTCGATCTTGTCGGCAGCCTTGGCTATATGGCCACGGGCGGCGGGATGCTGGAGTTTCTGACCGGCAGCAAGCTCAGCTATAAAGCCGGCCCGGCAATCAGCCTGCCGATCTTCGACGGTGGACGCCTGCGAGCGGAGCTGGGCCAGGCCGTGGCGGGTTATGACCTGGCCGTGGCCCATTACAACCAGACACTGGTGATGGCCCTCAAAAGCATTTCCGATCAGTTGATCCGCCGTGCCTCCATGGACAAGCAGCAGGTGTTCGCCGCCGAGTCCGTCGCGGCAGCCCAGAAGACCTATGACATTGCCTTGATCGCCTATCAGCGCGGCCTGACCGACTACCTGAACGTGCTCAATGCCCAGACGCTGTTGTTTCGTCAGCAACAGATTCAGCAGCAGATCGAAGCCGCTCGCCTGAGTGTGTACGCCGGGCTGGTGGTGGCGCTGGGCGGCGGGCTTCCTGATGAATAAAACCTCACCTCGTGGGAGCGGATCGGGCGGCGCTCCGCTTATCTGCGAAGACAGTATTCCAGACGCTACATCTTCAGCAGGCTTACCGGGGCCTTCGCGAATGAATTCGCTCCTACGGCTTCTGGTGCGAGAGCTCAATAGTTGGGCGCGTAGCGACGGGGTCACCTGGATCTATATCTTCAAGGTGTTGATTGCCGCGTTCCTCACTTACTGGCTGGCGTTGCGCCTGGAGTTGCCTCAACCGCGCACGGCCATGATCACTGTGTTCATCGTCATGCAGCCACAGAGCGGGCATGTGTTTGCCAAGAGCTTCTACCGTCTGCTCGGCACGTTGGCGGGTTCGGCCATGATGGTGCTGCTGATGGCCTTGTTCGCACAGAACTCGGTGCCGTTTCTGGGGTGCCTGGCGCTGTGGGTCGGGATCTGTTCGGCAGGCGCAGCGCGTTATCGCAACTTTCGGGCTTACGGTTTTGTGCTGGCGGGTTACACGGCAGCGATGGTCGGCCTGCCCGCACTGGCTCACCCGGAGGGCTCGTTCATGGCAGCGGTCTGGCGGGTGCTGGAAATCGCTTTGGGTATTGTCTGCTCCACTGCCGTGACGGCGGCGATCCTGCCGCAGAGTTCCGCCGCTGCAATGCGCAACGCGCTGTATCAGCGCTTCGGTGTGTTTGCCCGTTTTGTTGTGGATGGCTTGCGTGGCGTCAGCGAGAGGGATGCCTTTGAAACCGGCAACGTGCGCTTTGTCGCCGAAGCCATCGGCCTGGAAGGGATGCGCAGCGTAACGGTGTTTGAAGACCCGCACATGCGCCGCCGCAACGGGCGGCTCAATCGCCTTAACAGCGAGTTCATGGCCATTACCACGCGCTTCAATGCCCTGCATCAATTGCTGGCGCGGCTGCGAGCCAGTCAGGTGAATTCAGTCATGAACCGGGTCGATCCGGGCCTCAATGCCTTGGCCCAATTACTCGATGCATTTGCTGACCGGTCCCTGACCATTGGCGATGCGGCAGTGCTGGTGCAACGTCTGGAAGTCTTCAAAACCGAACTGCCCGACCTGGTTCGCAGTATGCGTACCGAGCTTGAGCAAAGCGGGCCGGATGAAGCCGAGTTGCTGGATTTTCACACGGCTTTCGAGTTGCTGTATCGCCTCGTCAACGACCTGCATGACTACGCCCAGACCCATGCTTCACTGGCTGATCACAACCATGTGCGCGAACAGTGGGAAGAGTCGTTTGTGCCGCGCACCAGTTGGATGACTGCCTTGGCAGCCGGTGTGCGTGCGAGCACAGTCGTAGCGTTGTTGAGTGCGTACTGGGTGCTGACGGCCTGGCCCAGCGGCGCGATCATGACCCTGGCGTCGGCTGCGACCGTTGCCTTGTCATCCACCACCAACAACCCGCGTCGCATGTCGTTCCAGATGGCATGCGGCACCTTGCTGGGCGCGATCCTGGGCTTTACCGAAACCTTCTTCATTTTCCCGCACATCGACGGCTTTCCATTGCTGTGCGTGTTTCTGGCACCGGTATTGGTGGTCGGCACCTTTCTGGCTTCGCGTCCTCAATGGGCCGGTTATGGGCTGGGCCTGCTGATCTTTTTCAGCATCGGCTCGGTACCGGACAACCTCACACTCTACAACCCTTACACCTTCATCAACGATTACATCGCCATGGTCGTCGGCATGTTGTTCTGCGCCGCAGCAGGCGCAATCATCCTGCCGCCCAACAGCCGCTGGATGTGGGAGCGCCTCAAGGACGCCCTGCGTCGGCAAGTGGTATTCGCCATCAGCGCACCATTGCCTAGGCTGGGCTCCAGCTTTGAAAGCCAGACCCGCGACCTGATGCATCAGGCTTATGGTCTGGCGGTCGGCAGGCCTGAAGTGCAGCGTGAACTGCTGCACTGGATGTTTACGGTGCTGGAAATCGGCCACGCGATTATCGAGCTGCGCCGCGAGCAGGCCATCCTGCCGATTCATCCCAGCTACGCCGAGTATCAGTCCTGGCGCATTGCGATCCGGGTCATGGGGCGTTCACTGATCCGCCTGTTCATCCAGCCCGATGCCAGCAACCTGGAGCGCTGCCTGGTGGCGGTCGATCACGCCATCAGTTGCGTACAAATGACCGATGAACCCTTTGCCTCACACTTCGACACCTCAGTGCTGCGCCGGGTCAAAAGCTACCTGCATTTCATCCGCACCTCGTTGCTGGACCCGCAATCGCCACTGGCCGTGCATGGCCGCCCACAAGGAGTCGTCCATGCCTCGTGAAATCGCGTTCCACGGCCTGTACATGCCGAGCATCACCCTGATGTTCCTGATTGCGCTGGTACTGGCCTGGGCGCTGGACCGACTGCTGGCCGGGTTCGATCTGTACCGACATTTCTGGCACCCGGCGCTGCTGCGCCTGAGCCTGTTCACCTGCATTTTTGGCGCTCTGGCGCTGCCCTTTTATCGTTGATGCCCGGTTCGAGAACCTCTGGATGAAAAAGCTCTTCAGTCTGATCGCCACCTTGTTGGTCCTGGCCCTTGCCATCTTCATCGGCCGGACCTTGTGGGTGCACTACATGGAAACACCCTGGACCCGCGATGGTCGGGTGCGTGCCGATATCATCAACGTCGCGGCGGAAGTGGCCGGCACCGTGATCAATGTGCCGGTACGTGACAACCAGCAGGTGAAAAAGGGCGACCTGCTGATGCAGATCGACCCCGAACATTACCGGATTGCGGTCAAGGAAGCAGAGGCTTTGCTGGCCTCGCGCAAGGCCACCTGGGAGATGCGCAAACTCAACGCCAAACGTCGCGCCGATATGGACAACCTGGTGGTCTCCACCGAAAACCGCGACGACGCCAGCAACATCGCCACCTCGGCCCTTGCAGATTACCAACTGGCCCAGGCTCGTCTGGAAGCGGCCGAACTCAACCTGTCACGCACTCGTGTGCTGGCGTCGGTTGATGGTTACGTCACCAACCTCAACGTCCATCGCGGCGACTATGCCCGTGCAGGCGAAGCGAAGATGGCTGTGGTCGACATGAATTCGTTCTGGGTCTACGGCTTCTTCGAGGAAACCAAACTGCCCCACGTCCACGTGGGTGACCCGGCCGAGATGCAATTGATGAGCGGCGAAGTGCTCAAGGGCCATGTCGAAAGCATCGCCCGCGGCATCTACGACCGCGACAACCCCCAAAGCCGCGAACTCATCGCCGACGTCAACCCGACCTTCAACTGGGTCCGCCTCGCCCAGCGCGTACCGGTGCGTATTCACCTGGATCAGGTTCCTGAAGGGTTGCTGCTGGCGGCGGGGATGACGTGTACGGTGATTGTGGCACCCGAAAAGTAGTAGCGAATTTATTCGCGAACAGGCGCGTGAAAGTGATGTCGGCCATGACGTGTGGCCCCCAAAGCGTTGTTTGTTACTCAGTGTGTAGGTGAAAACTCTAGCTGGCGGTTGGTGGCAGCGCTTTGTCAAACAGGCGAGGAATGATAGTGTTCAGTAGTTAACGAGCCTAATAAGGATATCCTCAGTGCTACGTCCTTTTTTAATTGCCATGCCCGCCATGCTGATGATGGTTGGATGCAACGCCGAATCTGGTCCATTGCCGAAGAGCCAAAGTCTCACGCCAGAGAAAGTCGCTGCCATCGCTGCCAAGATTAATACCCAATATCCGGATCTTTCCAACGAGTTACGCGGCAATGTACTCAGCACTGTGGTGAAGTCGATTGACAATATGGTATTTGTCGAGGGCGGCCAGTTTGATATGGGGGACTTTGGATGGATCTGCGAATATGACGAAAAGAATGTGTGCGAGTGGCCTTGTGGAGTTGCGCCGGAGCGGATGTGTAATATCAGCCCGAGTGGTGATGATGATTTTGTTCATCCTGTTAAATTGAGTAGTTACTATCTGTCGCGCTTTCAAACGACACTGGGGGATTTTGATTTGTTTTTTATAGCAAATCGGAAACCACTGTACGATCAGGAAGATCGAAAGCGAGAGGATCTCAAACGTTTTTATAAACCCAATCTGCCAGCGCCTACTAAAAGTTGGCAGGAAGCCAAGGATTACTGTCAATGGTTAGGCAAGCTAAGTGGCTATGCGGTTGACTTGCCCACAGAGGCTCAGTGGGAGTATGCCGCTCGTAGCCGGGGGCAGCATTTATTATTTCCAACAGATAGCGGCAGCCTTGATTACGGGAAAAATTTCCCTGAACCGGATGAAGAGGATAATTTTCCTGTAGATCGCTTTGCTCCTAATTCATTGGGGATTGCTGGGCTTTCAGGTAATTCGACCGACTGGGTCAATGACTGGTATGGCGCGGATTACTATAAAAACTCTCCTCTTAATGATCCCCAAGGCCCACCATCAGGCTCTCAAAGGATTAAAAGGGGCTCCGATATTTCAGAGGGACCTTTAATTGCTGCTCCAATTGTTCGACGCTGGGCTTCGAGTCCTGTTCAGGAATATCACTATAGCTCTACGAGTTTTCGATGTGCTATCCAGTCAGGTGAGCGACTCTGACTAATGGGCAGTAAAGGCGCCCAAGGCGCCTTCACTTAAGCAATACCATCAAATAAATTGCTTTGTCTTGCAGCTATCAGTGTTCTTTCTTTTCTCCAAGGTAGGCCTGGGGTCCAAGCAATCATTCCGATTTGCCTGGTCGAAGAGTTAATGTTGATTGCTGCTAAGGTTCCAATGAATTTATTGAACTGCTGCTGTTCCGCACCGTCTAGCAAAGCATTCAGGCGATCCAGGCTTTCCATGGCATTGACCGTACTACCATCTTTGGAACAGTGTTCCAATACTTCAATGAAATGCCGCCAAGTGGTTAAGTGAGATAGCAATAGCACGACGGCTTTTTCCTGATCTTCTGCCCAGCTCTCCACGAAACTTTCAGTCAAAACATATAGCATGGGGCCAATCGTTTCCGGCGGCAAAATGTTAAGAGGAATTTTCTTTCCATTAACATTGATCGCCTGATTAGCCAGCAAGTAATTTGCCAGTGTTTGTGCTTCTTGTTTGGTCGCTTCTCGGCGCGACCACCATCTGCTCATCTGAAGGCGGCCGTCCGAAAAGGCTTTCTTTGCTGCTGTCGCTGGATGAGTTGCGATCTGAAACAATCCCCTGGCCATGTAATCAAAGGCTTCTTTGGTGATGGATAGCTGATAATGGAAGTCAGCTTTTGACAGTGCATTACAAAAGACATAGGCCAGTTCACCAATCTTTTCTATATCAACAGTCGTACCAAATCCACCACCAGCACCAGGGCCAAAAACCAGACTCGCTTTACAGTTGATAGCCAGGCGGTTTTCCCGAATATCAATCCCGAAATCAAAGCTGGCTCCAACACCCAAGGCAACGTTACCCTCTGCTTTAATCTCGACCAAGCTAGCCCAGTCCGTACTGCCACTGTCATTAGCCTGGCCAGCGGTAATTTTACCAACCCCTTGTTTGGTCGGATCAAGCCACTTCAACGTTCCGGTTACGGTGCCGCCACCTTGCAGGCCAGCAAAGGCGTTGCCTTTCAAACCCAGGCTACCACCGCGTTTTCTATCTACATCCAAGCTTGGCGGACTGAGTAACGCAGTAGCACCTGAGTTTTCAACTTCCACAGGTTTGTATTGGGCCTTAACTCCAGCTTGTCCCTGTGCGGTGGCCCCAAGGAAGCAGGAAAGCTCAACCTTGCCGTCAAGGCGGAATATACCAATTTCGCTGACCACCTCCTTGCCTTGTGCATTGCGGTACGGCATGCGCACGACATAACCGCCTTGGTCAGGAAAGAAGCTTTTCAGCGCTACGGAGCCTTCAGCCAGAGAGATCGCGGCGCTGCCTTTTACGCCTATCTCGACGTTGCCTTTGCCTGGTTCCCAACTATTGATTCCAGCGCTAGCGCTGGCTGCGAAGCGGAAAGCATGGGCTTCTGCGGACACGGCATACTTGGCAGAGTCTGCTTCGTTGGATGTCCACGAGCATTCCTTATGAAGTGCGTTTAGAAGGTTATCGTCTTTGCTTGTCCAGCTAGCGAACTTGGCTTCCAGGCTTCCTAATGGGCTGGTTTTTCGGCTGTCATCGACGGCGGTACGGATATCTTTGATCAGCTCTTTGATCAGATTCTTGTCAAGCGGCTTGCCTTGGATAACGTTGGTATTGACCTTCACTTTCCAGTCGAGCTGTTGCCGGTAAACCATCGGAATATAATGTCGACGACTAGGATCGCTAAGGGAGATAACTTCGATGACGGTAACCCCTGTTCTTACTTGGCGACCTGTTTGGCTTTCTGTGCCGCGACCTCTGCCATGTTTGAGATCAGGTGCTGCGCCATTGGCACTTGTGGAGCTTTCGCCTGCCTCGGGTTTGCTGACTGCGGCAATTCGGGTACGAAGCGACTTAATCTGAGCATTGAGTTCGGCTACTTTCTTTGCTTGCAGGTCTCTCCAGTTACTCTCTAGATAGCTGCCCTCAAGCGCGGCTTTTGGCGCATAACGCTGATACCAGTCACGCGCCTGTTGTACCGTTGCCAGTTGTCCCTGCAAATCTTCCTGGCGGTCGATGGTGGCTTTGGGTTTTTCCGCTGGCGGCTCGGATCGTTGTAAAAGACCAGCCTCTTCAGCCTTCGAGTTCCAGGCGTCTTTGACACAGTTGCTGCAAGAGCAGCTGGCTTTAGGGTCTTTGATTTTTGCGCACTTGCTGGCTTCAGTAGCTTTCGCCAGATTTTGATGTAACTCGTCCATGAGTTTTTTAACGATATCAGTCTGCTGCTTCAGAGCTTTGGACTCTTGTTCCGTCAGGATGTAAAAGTGTTGTTCGCCGGTGATATGCACCACATCAACCAGTTCGTCTTTGCACTGAGCTGCGCCTTTGACATTGGTAGTGCTCTGGTTGTCTGCGTGTTTAGGCGGTGGAAGGGGTTTGGTTGCGGCATTGGGCAACTTTATCACCCAACCGGGCTTGATGAAGTCAGGGTTGGTGATATTAGGGTTTAGTGCCTGCAAATCCGACACCGAGCATTTGTTGGCGGCAGCTATGTGGCTGAGGGTATCGCCGCTCTTAACGGTATAGGTGTTACTCATTGCTCATCGTCCTTATGTTTCACAGGCTTTCCAGTTGAGCCAATTTGTCTCCAAGAGCTACGTCGCTTCGAGCCAGCACTTCGGCATCCGGAGAGCGCTTCCAGAAACTGTCGCCGCGACCGATTGCCAAGCGTAGCCAACGCTCCTGATCGGCAATCTGCTCGTAGCCTATTTCTTTACCGGCCAGCAACTGGCGGTAAACGAACGCTACTGGATCTTCTGCTGGTAAGGCATCGCGGTAGTCCTCGGCAAAGCGTGTAGCAATGACCTTCAAACGACCCTGCTCAATCAACACTTGCCGTTCAGAGCTCAAATACAACCATGCTGTAGGTTGCACTGTTGTTGTGAGGCTCTGGGGGGGATTTGCGTAATACCGCCAGCCGATTTCGTTGCGCCAAGCCAGGGCGGTAAACGGACCGATGAACTGCGCCTGTTCGGCCTCGCTGAAACTGAGCAGCAGTGGCTCCAGCCAGCGCGGATCGTAAAAACGCATCATTTGTTGCGGTTCATCGTCCGTTCTTACGGTAAGCAGACTACGCCAATGTTCAATACCCTGATCAAGTGATGCTGAACTGCTCAACCAGGCAACGCACCCGGCATCTTCCTGTTCAAGCAGGGCGGCAGCAAACTCCTGTGACATGCTCTTTGCAGGACACAAGACGATGTAAGGACCGTTTGGTTGGAGGTCGGCATATGGTGTGTTGATGAATAGCGGAATGCAGTTAGGGCTCGCTTGGTTCTCACCCTGAAATAAGTGGTTCAGGAGATCCGCGTCAAAGCTGCTATCTAGAATCAGGCACATTAGGCCGGATGAAGCTGATTGTTTGAATGGGGAAGGTATGGCGTCGATCATGTTGTCGCACCCGCTTGGTGGATAGGGCAATGGCCGGATGCGTCAAGGTGGCACGATGGGGTTGGTAGCAATGCTCCGGCTTTTGACTGCGCCTTAAAGGAGGCGAGTGAAGGTTTCACGACTTGCCCAGCCTTATCCGCATCCGCCTGCTTCAACGGCCCCGGCAACAACGGCGCTGCACCCGTCCCGCTGCCCGGGCTACCACCAGCATTGACGTTGATCACCGGCCCGCTCAGGGTCACGCCGCTGGCGTCGATCTTGATGAAGCTGCCACCGGCTTTCAGGGTCAGTTCGCTGCCGGCTTCGAGCACGAGTTTCATGCCGCTGCTGACGTGGATTTCCTGGCCTGCATTGATGAACTGGCCGGTGCCTATCTTGATGTGCTGATTAACGGCCACCGTTAAATGGTCATTCGCCTTCGTCTCGACCTTCCGGTCTGCATAGACCGTGTGATGCTCCTCAGCCTTGAACTCGCTGTAGCTGTTCTGCTCGACGGTGTCATGGCGCTCGTTGCCGACACGGATCTTCTGATCGTTCTCGATGTTCTCGTCCCAGTCGCGCTGGGCGTGGAGGTAGATCTGTTCCTGGCCTTTCTTGTCTTCGATGCGCAGCTCGTTGTAGCCGCCACCGCCCGGTGAGCTGAGGGTCTTGAAGGTGCTGCGGGTCTTGTTCGCAGGCAACTCATAGGGGACGACGTTTTCCTTGTGGAACAGGCAGCCGGTGATCAGCGGTTGGTCGGGGTCGCCTTCCAGGAAGGTGACGAGCACTTCCATGCCGATGCGCGGGATGGCGATGCCGCCGTATTGGGCGCCGGCCCAGGCGGAGGAGACGCGCAGCCAGCAACTGGTCTTGTCGTCGGCCTGGCCTTCGCGGTCCCAATGGAACTGGACTTTGACGCGGCCGTATTGGTCGCAGTGGATCTCTTCACCTTTCGGCCCGGTGACCACGGCGCTCTGGCTGCCGAGGATGCGCGGCTTGGGGTGGCTCAGCGGCGGGCGGTTCGGCACGTCCCAGGGCGTGGCCTGGAAACGGTTGCGATAGCCCTGATGGAAGTCGTCCTTGAGCGTCGTCGTGTCACTGCTGACCGACTCCTCCAGCACTTGCGGCTGTTTGCCTTCGTGGAAGATTTCCGTCAGCAGCCACAGGTCGTTCCATTTGGCCTTGGGGTGTTGGGTCAGGGCAAGGAAGTGGCCGCTGACCAGCAGCGGCTGATCGCTTTTGCCTTCGGCGAGCTGGTAGTCGCTGCGATGCCTTTCAAGGGCGCGCCTGGCCAGGTGCTTGCCACGCTCGCGGTCCACGAAACGGCCCGGATAGTCGTAGTCTTCAAGGTCGGGCAGGGCGTCGCCACGGTTTTCGCTTTCCAGCGTCAGGCGTGGTTTTTCAAAGTCGTAGTCGCGGCGGGTGGTGCGGCTGGTGCGAGTCTCCAGGCGCATGTCGAAGCGCTTGATCACCGGGTCGTTGGCGACCATGCCGGAGTCTTGCTGATAGGCCACGGGTGCGAGTTTCGGGAACACCGTCTGGTCATCGCCGAACACCAGCTTGTGGCCCGTGCTGCTGTGCTGGAAGTGGTAGTGAATCCCTTCTTCCTCGCACAGGCGCTGGATGAAGTGCAGGTCCGATTCATCGTATTGAACGCAGTAGATGCGCTCGGGATAAACCGACCCGACTGTGAATGCGTAGGCGTTGCTCTGGATGCCATGTTCTTCAAGGACCTGGGCGATGATTTTCGGCACGCTGAGGTTCTGGAAGATACGTTGGTTGATGCGGTGCGCCAGGTAGGACAGCTGCGGGCGCAGGGTCACCGAGTAGCGGGTCAGGCGTTTGCCGGAGTCACCCTGGGCGGCGCGATAGATCTGGCCATGAATGCCACTGCCGTCAGGCGAAAGTTGCAGGAAGGCCGGTTTGTGCAGGAGCGTTTCGAGGTCCAGGGACGGCTGCTCACTGACCAGTTCGACGTCGAACACGAACGGTTGGCTGATGGCTTCCCGCCCGGTGAGGGACAGGACCTGAAGGTCGCTGTTGAGTCCTTCTATGGTCAGGCTGAAGTGAGTCTGATTGGCCGGCGCGAACATCCCTTGTTCCTCAATTCTGGAAGAGCGTAAACAACATCGACCAGCAGAAGCTGGTCGATGCTTGAAGCGTCAGCCGTTATCAGGCGACAGGCGAGCGCCAGTCATCGGAGCCCGAAGTACCGGACACTTCGTGGGTCCAGGTGATTTTGCGGTAGGTCATTTCGATGTCTTCCAGGTGCGTGAAATGAGCGTTCGCAGGGTCCTGGCAGTTGTGCATGTAGTCCTTGGAGCTGACGAGGATGGCGTCTTCCAGAACGGTGGTGTAGTAGTGCTCTTGAGTACCTTGAGCGGAGGTGCGGAACCATTTGATTTCGACTTTGCTCAGGCGCTCGCCGGAAGTCAGTGCCGCTTGCAGCAGAGGCGAGGACTTGTCGAACACTTTGGTGATTTTCACAGGTTTGTGAACGCGCTGGCCGGTAGGCTGGCCGGACTGAGGGTCACGCGGGATGATCACGTCGTGATGGAAAGCCTGGACCATTACTTCGTCTTCGTGGCCTTCCTGAAAGGTGTTGCCCACGGAGTCGGCGGTGAATGCGCCGGCAGTGATCAGGCCTTGTTTTTCGCCAGTGATGGACATGTACGCGGGTGTAGCCATGGGTGCTCTCCTTGCTGAAACATTGAGTGTCCCGGGAGGCGAATTCGCCAGGTGGGTGGCGATTACAGATCAAGCTTCGTGCCAGATAATATATTTGCTATATAAATCAGATAGATAAGTGTTTTGTTGTCGGGTTTTCATGATTTTCACATGGAAAACCCCTTAAAAGTGCGCAAGAAGTTGCGCAGTGGTGCGCAACTTCTTGCGCACTCGTCTGTGAGCTTTTAATTACAAGGGTTGTAGAGGTCTATCCACAGGATATGCACAAAAAAGTGCGCAACTTCTTGCGCATAATGGCTATGTGGCATGTCTCGTCGTGGGAGTCAATTCCTGCGCGAAAAAACCACTCGGTTGTACGAGAAATCGAGATCTGTTCTGTATATCCCTTTGAGAATTATCACGCCCGCTGGCGAGTCATGGGAGAGTTGGTTCGAGGGAGAAGGGGGCAGCCCGTACGCGAGTTCACAACACCTTGTCCAACCCGAAGCGCTTCCTCAACCCTCCCTCCAATAACCCTTTGGGCAGCAGCCATGACATCAGCGGCAAGACCCGCGAGCCGTTGCCCAGGCGCAGCAGGCGGGGCGGGTTTGTCTGCTGGATGGCCTTGAGCAGTTCCCGGGCGAAGTCGGTAGCGGGTGTCGGGTTGTCCTGGGAGGCTTTGGCTCTGGCGCGAATGCCTTCGCGGATGGGCCACCATGGGGATTGTTCGCTGATCAGTTGCTCGGCTTCATGAGTGGCGTTTTTCGCGAAGCTTGAGGCGATGGCGCCGGGCTGCACTTCCATGACCTGAATCGAAAACGGTGCCAGTTCCAGACGCAAGGCATCGCTCAGTGCATGTACCGCTGCCTTGGATGCGCAGTAGGCGCCGGCAAATGGCGTGACCAGCACCCCCGAGACGCTGCCGATATTCACCACCAGCCCCTTGCTGCGCCGCAATGCTGGAAACAGTGCTCGGGTGACGCCGACCACCGAAAACACATTGGTCTCGAATTGCCGTTGCATGGCTTCGACGCCACCGTCGAGCAGTGGCCCCATGGCGCCATAACCGGCGTTGTTGATCAACACATCCAGCCCGACGCCTTGTTGTTCAAGGTCGGTGGCCAGAAGTTCAAGGGCGGCGCTGTCGTTGACGTCCAGTTGCACGGCGCTGAAACCGGCAGCGTTTAGGCTGGCGACGTCTTCAGCCTTGCGCGCCGTGGCCCAGACTTGATAGCCCGCGTTTTTGAAAGCGTCCGCCAGAGCCCGGCCAATGCCGCTTGAGCAGCCGGTGATAAGTGCTGTGGGCATTTGGTTTTCCTTAATCCGAGAAGCTGCCTTGTAGATGTTCGGGACGAAACTCCAGGCTTTGTGGGCGATAGCCCGGCCGCAACGGCGGCAACGGCAGGCAGTCCTGCCACTGACTGCCCGGCTGCAATACACCGGGGCCACTGTAATGCGGTGCAGTGTAGGCATCTTCAGCGAGGTTCACGGTATCGCCGGGTGCATAGGCCGCCACGCGCCAGCGTAGTTCGCGCAGGGGAACCGTGTTGGTATTGTCGATGAGCACCAGCAAGGGTTTGCCTGCCGGGCATTGTTGCGGCGCGTAATCCAGACGCAACCCCAGGCGCTCCAGTTGACGCGCTTCGCGGCTGTCCTGCCAGATCACGACGGTAGCGACTACCCCCAGGCCTGCGGCAGCCGCCAGTGATACCGGCAAGGCCTTTGCCGGATAGCGCAGCAGCAGGATGAGCCAGGTCAGGATAAGCACAATACCAATCAGCATGATGTGCATCTCGTCAGCATGGAAGCTGGCATCGTACCGAAAGGCAGGTGGGCTTTACCAATGGCAGTCATGAATGACGGGATATTCTGCCTGTCCCTGTTGTGTCGAGGTTAATTCTTCAGGTCGCAGCCTAGACAATGCTGTACTCGATGGACTCTTTGCCCGCCACCCAGATATCAGGCGTTATGCTGAGAAAGACCTGAATCCTGGCCTTGTCGCCAGGCTTGAACGCCTTGAGGATTTCGTTCTGTTTGACGGCATCAATCGAATCTTTTCCCTGTTCAAGGTTGAGCCGGGTCGAGATGATTTTGCCACTGTTGTCCGGGGTGGAGAATGTCATCAACACTTCATGGAATGCCCCGTCCTCGAAGCCCGGTAGTACAAGCGTGAACCCTTTGTTGGCGATGAGGGCGCTCAGTTCTGCGCGCTCGTTTGCTTCGCGTATATAGGGCTGTGTGACAGACTCGGAGACGGCCCCGTCACTCAACGGTATTGTGAATTGTGTGGTTTCAGATGGATTTTCGGGGGTGTTGATCTCGACCGTTACGCCAGTAACGTCTATGCCTTCGCTGCTCATTTTTGACTGTCCTGAAAGATAGAGTGTTTTTATAGGTGTGTTATATCGATTGGTAATTACGTGCTGTCTTATCGCTACTCTCGTGTCGAGAGGCTTAAGCAAGCCCGGTAACTTTCAGTCAAGCCTGTTTGCCGAGGCTTATGACATGGGGCGACGAGTGGGGGAGTATGTGTGGCTACAAGCTACAAGCTACAAGCTACAAGTTCGCAATTGGCTTGAGGCTTATAGCTTGAAACTTGACGCTTACCTGCCACTTGTCCGGGCCAGGCTTTTACCCATTGCAGGGGTGAGTGGCTAGATAGCCCGAAGGATTCCTGACCTGTTAACTATTCACGCGGCAGCATTTAAACGATGTTGTACTCGATGGAGTCTTTACCGGCCATCCAGATGTCACCATAGACCCTGAGAAACACCCGGATCCTGGCTTTGTCTCCGCGCTTGAACGTGCCGGTGATTTGGTCTTTTGTCACGGTATCAATCGAGGCCTCCCCTGATTTGAACGTAATCAAGTTCGAGTTGATATTAGCGCTATAGTCCAGTGTGGAAAAAGTCATGATCAGCTCATCAAAGATCTCTTCCTTGAAGGCCGGAAGTACCAGAGTGAACCCTCTGTTTGCAATGCTGACATCCAGTTCTGAAGTTTCGTTTGCCTCGCGTACATAAGGCACCGTGATAGCCTCGGAGGGAGTGGCGTCACTCAGTTGGATTTGCAGGTTTATAACGTCTGATTTGCTTTTGGTAGTGCTCATTTAATTTCATCCTGAAATAAATTTATAAAAGGTATATGGGTTTTTAATGCGGGGTGGTAGGTGTCTATTTGATGGCCAGATGTTACTTCCATGTCATGATGTTTGAACAAGGTTAAGAGTGTCTTGAAGAATATGTCTACTGTTATTTGTTACAGGAGGCGACAGACGGATATGTATAGAATTAATGGTTTCAAGGCGTAAGGTTTTTTGAGAAATAAGTTACAGATTGTAATTTCGGGCAGCACGTGAGTAAGTTGCTTGAAACTTGAGGCTTATAGCTTGCCGCCTAAAACTCCACCTATCCGAAACTTTCTCTGCGCTGGCAACCGCTGAACTAGCCTTCATGCAGTGACTGGCAGAGGTTCACGCCATGGATGGCTTATCCGCAGATCTACATCGAGACACACCGACGCTCGCGGTCGTTGATCCGCGGCGTCTGTCTGTGCGCTCCGTTGCCTGGTACCGCAAGCAAGCCAATGATGCGCCTGCCTTGCGTATCAATCGCTCGCTCTTTGATCCGGCTGGCCGGCCGATTGGCAGCCACGATCCCAGGCTCTGGGAAGAAGGCGCGCCAGCCAATCTCGTCAATGTTCATTCCCTCAGTGCTCAAGTGCTGGCCAGCGAAAGCGTCGATGCCGGTTGGCGGGTTTCGTTGCTGAGCGAAAGTAGCGAAGTGCTGCAAGCCTGGGACAGTCGAGGCACTGTCCGGCGTGTGGAATATGATGAACTGCTCAGACCAACAGGTGTTTTTGAAAATGACCGCTGCATTGAGCGTCTGGCGTATGGCGATGTTGATTCAGTTCCCCACAACCAGTGCGGCCAGTTGATTCGTCACGACGACCCGGCAGGCACGTGTTTGAATATCGAGTTTGGCCTGACCGGCGCAGTGATCGAGCAGACGCAGCATTTTCTCAAGGACTTCACCGGCCCCGACTGGCCCGAATCGCTGTCAGAGCGCGACGCCTTGCTGGAATCCGGTAGCGGCGCGACCACGAGCTGGGCCTATAACCCGCTCGGCGAGGTCATCGGGCAAACCGATGCGCAGGGGAATGTTCAGCGCTTTGCCCAAACGGTGGCAGGTGAGTTGCACTCCTGCCATTTGCAACTCAGCGGGCAGCCTGAGCAGATACTGGTCAATGAGATTCTCTACGACGCTCAAGGCCGTGTGGAGTCGGAAACGGCAGGTAATGGCGTAATCACCACTGCTCGGTATGGTGATGAAGACGGCTGGCTGCTTGAGTTGAAAGCGATACGCAGCGCCGGTGAGTTATTGCAGGGCCTGGCTTACGACTACGACCCGACGGGTAATGTCATCCGCATCGAAGATCGTGCCCAGCCGATCCGGTACTTCGCCAATCAGCGCATAGAGCCGGTTTCAACGTATCAATACGACA